>JAVBRH010000240.1:0-5112 GCA_031548225.1 Apibacter sp. | reverse complement strand
ACAGATAAAAACAATGCTTCTTCATTAGGAAATTACGGAAATATTTCCACTAATTTATTTACCGGAACTCCCAATGTAGAAATTCCTCTTTATAAGATTAAAGCGGGTCATATTGAAGTCCCTATAAAGCTTCAGTATAATATAAATAATGTAAAGCCGAATATCCATCCAGGGGAAGTAGGATTAGGCTGGGATATTTCTACAGGAGGAAGTATTACACGGTTACAAAAGGGAATGCCGGATGAGGCAAAATCATCAGCAAGTGGGGGAAACTGGGGATATATGAATGGGAAATATACATTTATCAATGATGACTATTATGATCCATCCAGATGGAGATATTTATGGGGCAAAGAGAATGCTCTTTGGTTTCATACCTATGAGAAAATTTTATATCCCACTATAGATAGAGAAGCAGATGAATTTTATTTTAGTTTCCTAGGTCATTCAGGTTCTTTTTCCATAGATCAGGACGGAACATGGAAAGTGATTTCGGATACAGATTTCAAAGTAGCTCATGAACTTTCCTTTTTTTCCAATATGCGTTATCCATTAAATAAGGCAGGAGAATTTTACACTATCAAATTTTTCAACCTTACAGCTCCTGATGGAACGGTTTTTACTTTCGGAGGGAATAATGCCGTAGAATATAGTTACGATTATAACCCTTTATATGCTAATTCTATTGAGGATCGACTGGGTCCTCTTAATAAACCAGTGGCCACTCAATGGAAATTAATTAAAATACAGACCTCCGAAAAAAAAACTATAGAGTATGAATATCGTCCTTTAGATCCTACTCTTAATATAGATGTTGTCTTCAATCATAATAATCATTATGCATGGACTACCCTTTATTGGTATGTGAATACCCAGCTTAATTTTCCAACCTATGTTAAAAACATAAAGTATAATGGACAGGAAATACTTAGGTTTTCCTATGTCAATTCCATCCAAAAAGATTATTATGAAAAAACAATTCCCGGAGCAGGAACATCAGGTGATCCCTACCTTGATGGAGCTCTGGATTTAAAAAAAGTAAGCAACCCTTTAATCAATTCCTATAATGAAATAAAATGGAACCAACTTTCAAAAATAGAAATGATAAAGGAAAATACCGAATATATCTTTGACTATACCCAAAGTAAGAGTGAAAGATTGAAATTGCTGGGGTTGAAAAAAAGATCTGCCATTGGCAATAGTCAAGATGAAGAATATAAGTTTGAATATAATCGGGTCAAATTTCCAGAATACTGGTCTGGACATTTTGACCATTTGGGATTTTACAACGGAAGAAATTATGCTTTTGCTTTCAGACAAGGCTTTTTTGGAAACATGAATTCAACAGGTATTCAAAATGCTGCTTCGGAATATGGGAAATCTCGTACAGCTGATACTTCCGGTTATTATCTTCCCTCGGAAATGTTGGAGACGATGGTTTATCCTACAGGAGGGTATTCTGTTTTTGAATATGAACCCCATGTGGCGTTTTTTTATGTCGATCCTGGAAAGCAAGAGTTAAAACCAATGCCTCCTATTGCAAACCCAGGGGGATTACGGATTAAAAAAATTACAGATTATTCTTCCAATAAAAAATTTGCCGGAGCTAAAAGATATTATTATGTAAACGGTTTTACTCCAAGCTTACGGGAAGGAACTGGCGGTTCCGGTATTTCGTCATTTATACCGGTCTATTACTGGTCATTCCTGCTTTCGGATATATCCCCTATGGGAGATTGGGTACGGGATAATGAAGTAAAACACTTTACATCCCAGGGATTACATCCTATGTCGGTAAGTGTTCCTGGTCATTATTTAGGGTATTCTACAGTAGTGGAAAGTGAAGAAGACAATTCGAGAAATATAAAAGGTTATACAGAATATCGATTTACAAATTTTGGTCCGGATGATTGGGGGGAGACCCATTATGATGAAATGCCTGTGGCCCGTTTAAATGATAAATATCACCCCTATTCTTCTAATCCGAGTAGGACCCCTTATAGTTATTATACACCTATTTCTTCCAAATCAATGGAAAGAGGAAAGATAACAGCTAAAAAAAATTTTAATTTTGAAGGAACTCTTCTCCATGAAACCACATATAAATATAAAAGATCTTCAGAAGATTTTATAAGGGGCATGTCTTTACATAGCACTCCTGATATGGGAGCTTTTATGGTTAGTGATGCAATATTTGGTTTTTCAGGAGCTTATAAAAAATATCGGTATAAATATTTATTGGCTGAAGAAAAGGAAATTGTTTACGACAATGTTAACAACATTCCATTGGAAACTACTACAGAATATGGTTATTATGATCAATTTTATACTTTATTAACTACAAAAACAACTACGAATAGTAAAGGAGAAACTTTGAAAAGTATCTATTCTTATCCTATTCATTTACGTCCCCAAATGTACTTTAGAAAAACTGCGGATGTATTATTGGGAATGTATAAAATCAATGAGGTATTGATGACCCGGGAGTACAATGGAGACCAACTCCTTTCCGAAAGCTATGTCCTATATAATTCTCCGGATGATACAATTGTACACTATTTACCACAATTTTATTACACTAAAAAAGGAGGAGAGGGTTATTCAGAGAAAAAGATCACCTATAATAAATACGATGATGTAGGGAATCTACTCCAATACACCCCAGAAGATGGAATTCCGGTAAGTATTATTTGGGGCTATAACCGCCAATATCCCATAGCCAAAATCGAAGGAGTGGAATATAGTCAGATAGAAACTACCGCTCAGGGAATCCAAACCCTTTCAAATTCAGGAGATGAGGGGGGATTGATTCAACAATTCTTGCTATTACGAAATTACTTTCCGCAAGCAATGATTACGACCTATACCTATAAGCCCTGGGTAGGGATTACTTCCATTACACCCCCCAATGGTATTACAGAATTCTATGAATATGATTCCTTAGGAAAGCTTAAGCAAATCAAGGATAAAGATGGTGAAATTTTAAAATCCTTTGAATATCACTATAAAGAATGAAAAAGTAATCTATAAAATGAAGAAACTATGAAAAATATAATTTATCCGGATAAATTCCAAGTAAAGAAAAAAATAATCATTGTACTTGTTCTGTTTTTTACTTTTTACTTTTTACCTTTTACCAATCTTATTGCTCAGACTACAACCGAAAACTATGTCAAAAGTACCGAATACCTAACCGAGAATGAAGAAAGTGGGAATAAAAAAACAACCATTATCTATTACGATGGACTGGGAAGAGAAAAGCAATCAGTACAGGTGGGCGCCAGCCCATCCGGCAAAGATATAATCGTTCATTACGAGAACGACCGTTTCGGAAGGCAGGTGAAAGACTATCTTCCTGTACCTTCTAACGGTTCACAAGGAGTTTTCATTCCTGACCCCATTTCCCAATACAACCAGTATTACGGAGATTCACAAACTTACAACACCCAATACTATTACTTCGAAAAAGAATTAGAGAATTCTCCGCTTAACCGGGTATTAAAGCAGGCTGCACCCGGAAATTCTTGGAGAATAGAGGGCGGACATGAAATACAATTCAGCTACCAGACTAATACCAGCGGAGAGGTGCGTCTGTTCAAGGTAAATCTCACAACTGGATATGAACCCACCCTGTCCGAATCAGGCTATTATTCCGCCGGTCAGCTTTATAAGGCAGTAGTCAAAAATGAGAACTGGATCGCTTCTGATGCGAAGAATAACACCTCTGAAGAATTTAAAAACAAAGAAGGACGAGTAGTTCTTAAAAGAACTTATAACAATGGAGTAGCCCATGATACTTATTATGTATATGATATCTATAATAATCTAACCTATGTCTTCCCCCCGATACTCTCCGATAAACCTTTGATTACTCAAGTCCTGTTAGATGACCTCGGTTATCAGTACAAATACGATTACCGCAACCGCCTGGTTGAGAAAAAACTTCCCGGAAAAGGCTGGGAATATTTGGTCTATGACAAACAAGACCGTTTGGTTGCTATTCAGGATGCCCTGCAGCGGGGAAAAAATCAATGGTCTTTCATTAAATATGATAAATTTAGCAGAGTAGTTTATACGGGTTATATAAATAATACCTCCTCCAGAAGTTCCCTGCAAACCAATGCCAATAGCAGGGGAGGAAATAATGAAACACGCTCCACTTCCGGTTTTACTGCCGGGGGTATAAAAGTGTATTATGATAATAGTATAGCAATACCTAACACTATAGCGGAAGTACTTACCATAAACTACTACGATAGTTACCAGAATACCGAAGCTCCAACCGTTACATCAATAGAAGGACAAACCACCTTAGGTTTAGCAGATATAGGTTTAAAAGGGCTATTGGCCACTTCCTATGCCAAAATATTGGATGGGAATACCATAGGAAAGGGGAATTGGACTTACACCTATTACGATAAAAAAGCCCGACCTGTAAGAGTTTATATAAAAAACCATTTAGGAGGCTTTACCCAGACAGACACCAAGTTGGATTATTTCAGAGGAAGAACCGAATACACGTTAACCAAACACAGCCGGGCCACCCAAAATGCCGAAGGAACTATACGGGAAGAATTTACCTATGACAGTCAGGAGCGCCTGCTTACTCATACCCATCAGACCAATGGAGGAAATATAGAATATCTTACACAAAATGTGTACGATGAACTTGGGCGGCTAAAAAACAAAAAAACAGGAGGACAGACCACGGCCGGATTGCAGCAGGTGGATTACAAATACAACATACGGGGATGGCTTACGGATATTAATGACATTAATAACCTTACCCAGCTCGGACAGCCGAGGGATCTTTTCGCTTTTAAGATTAGTTACGACCAAGCGGAAACCACTCCAAGTCTGTACACTCCCTGGCAATATAATGGAAATATCTCCGAAACCCATTGGAGAACCGATTCCGATAACATAAAGAGAACTTATACCTACCGGTATGATCCGTTAAATCGCCTGACCGATGCCTATTATTTTAAGAATTTCAACAAGAATACCCAGACTTTTCAGTTGGGATATACACAAGATGAAAAACTTACTTATGACAAGAATGGAAATATTACCACTTTGTTACGAACCGGAGGCCAGGATATAAGCAACAAT
>JAVBRH010000158.1:0-6393 GCA_031548225.1 Apibacter sp. | reverse complement strand
GAGAGGACGGCCGAAAATCTTACTGGCGAGAAGCTATGAAGAGGCCAGCGATATTTATTCTAAATATAAGGACAATATGCTCGGAATTGTAACAGACATGAGCTATATGTACCGGGGCGTGAAAGAAAAACTGGCTGGATATTATCTGGCAAAATGGATCAAGAACCAGGATCCTCTTTTACCTATTATATTCAATTCTTCCGAGCCGGAAAATAAAAAGTATGCGGATGAGCTGGACTGTGATTTTATCGATAAAAACTCCAAAAGTTATCCGCACGACTTACGGGCAAGAATATTAAAACAATTCGGATTCGGTGATTTTATCATTATTGATCCTAAAACAAATGAAGAACTTTACCGGATTAAAAGCCTGAAAGATTTGCAACGTACCATTATGGAAATCCCGGATGATTCCCTGAGTTATCATATGTCCAACAATCATTTTTCCCGGTTTTTGTATTCCATAGCTATGTTCCCTATAGCCGAAATGCTGAAAGAGGTACATATAAAGGATGTGAATATGAATGACGCACGTCAGCTGATCTACGATGCTATTGTAGAATACCGTAAAATGAAGAATACGGGGGTTATTGCGGTATTTGATAAAGATCGTTTTGATGAGTTTTCTGAATTTGCCCGGATCGGAAACGGATCTCTGGGAGGAAAAGGAAGGGGACTGGCCTTTTTGGGAAATATTATAAAAACTAATCTGGAACTCAATGAATATCCTAACTTTCCGGTTACTCTGCCTAAAACGGTGGTTTTATGTACGGATATTTTTGATGAGTTTATGGAATCCAATGATCTGTATTCCATAGCCCTGTCGGAAGCGGATGATGAAGTAATCCTTCACCACTTTTTAAAGGCCAAACTTCCTGAAAGACTGGATGAAGACTTCTTAGTTTTTTTTAATGCCATAAAAAGTCCTCTGGCAATACGTTCTTCCAGCTTACTGGAAGATTCCTATTACCAGCCTTTTGCCGGAATATATTCCACTTACATGGTTCCCAATCTGGAAAACCGGGAGAAAATGCTCTCCCTGGTAAAAGATGCTGTAAAATCTGTTTATGCATCCGTATTTTATAAAGACAGTAAAGCCTATATGACCGCTACCCATAATGTGATAGACGAAGAGAAGATGGGCATTGTTTTGCAGGAAGTGGCAGGAAATCAATATGGAAACCGGTTTTATCCTACTCTTTCGGGAGTTACCCGTTCCCTGAATTTTTATCCTATCGATTACGAAACTGCGGAAGAGGGTATTGTGAATGTAGCATTAGGACTGGGAAAATATATTGTGGACGGAGGAGTCACTCTCCGGTTTTCCCCTTATCATCCCAATACTATTCTGCAACTAAGTTCTGTTGATTTTGCCTTGCGGGAAACCCAAAGACAATTTTATGCCCTCAGCATGGAAGATATTACAGAGGAATATTCGATTAATGACGGGTTTAACCTGCTTAAATTAAATGTAAATGATGCGTTGGAAGATGATTCCATCCGGTATATTGTCTCTACTTATGAACCTACGGAACAGGTTATTTATGACGGGTATTACGAAGGCGGAAGAAAAATCATTTCCTGCGCCAATATCCTTCAGCATGAATTATTTCCTCTGGCGGTAACTTTACAGAAAATACTCCGGATTACCAAAGAGGAAATGGGAAGAGATATTGAGATCGAGTTTGCCGTAAACATAAAAAATAAAGACAAAGGAGTGTTTTATTTATTGCAAATCCGTCCTATTGTCCATAATAAAGAAGCTATGAATGAGGATTTGTCCGTAATTCCATTAGAAAATACGATTTTGACTTCTAATAACGCTCTGGGAAATGGAATTATAGATGATGTTTATGATCTGATTTATGTGAAATCCGAAGGTTTCAATGCCGCCAATAACCAATTTATCGCTTACGAGATTGAAAAACTAAACAAACAGTTTACTGAGGAAGATAAAGGATATATACTGGCCGGCCCGGGAAGATGGGGAAGCAGTGATCCGTGGCTGGGAATTCCGGTTAAATGGTCTTATATCACCAATGCAAAGTTATTAGTGGAATCCGGATTGGAACATTACCGTATAGAGCCTAGTCAGGGAACTCATTTCTTCCAGAATCTGACCTCATTCGGAGTAGGGTATTTTACCATTAACTCTTATCTGGAAGGAGAAGGTACTTTTGATGAAGAATACCTGAACAGCCTTCCTGCTGTATTTGAATCTCAATATATCCGGCATATCCGGTTTACAGAGCCTATTGTAATAAAAACCAATGGCAAGAAAAAATACGGAGTGGTATTGAAACCGGAGTAAAATTAGAAATAGGATTGTTGATTTTGGATTTACGATTCCCCTTATATCTTACTCCTTACTCCTTATACCTAAATAGAGATCTTTCACTTCGTTAACGCTTCGTTCAAGATGACACATCCTCCCCTTTGGGGTTGGGGAATTGCCCTTCCGACGATAGGAGGAATCTCTTTCGGAGGTAGCCGATAGTGGGTTGCAACGCTTGTGACATGCTTTCGTACGCCTACGACGGCAGGTCTGACACTCCGGCCATCCTCTCGTATGTGTACGATAACCTGTCCTAACTCCCGGGGCATGAAATTGTTTACGAACAACAGCAGGTCTGACACCTCAGGCATCTTCTCGTATGTGTACGATAACTTGTCCTAACTCCTGGGCATGAAATTGTTTACGAACAATGGCATGTTCTACTACTTCCCCACGATATTATTATTCACTTATTGGCACATCGGCATATTTACTCATCGGCAAATTGACTAATTAGCTTATTGGCACATTAGCAAATCAGTCAATTGATGTATTATTTATTTTAGTAATCAGGTAGTTTTTATCTATAAGTTCGGAGCAGGTAAGGATACTTCCGACTGTTACTCCGAAAATTCCATGTAAAGCAATACTCTGTCCGGTAAGTAAAAGATTTTTAATCTTAGTCCGGGGCATTAGGAAGGATTGCAGGGAATTTTCCACATCTTTTACAAAACCGTACATCCCTCCGGTGTAAGTTCCCATATAATCGCGATAGGTTAATGGGGTGGAAATGTATTTATTCAAAACAGCATTCCGAATGCCGGGAATTTTTTTCTCTACTTCATTTAATAAAAGTTCGGCCTTTTGATCCTTAAATTTTTCATAATCCTCCCCTCTCCTGTTTTTATGAGTAGCGGTATGGAATGTATCTTCCCACTTCTTTACTTCATCGTACTTCATATAAGCCAGAATGGTCATTTCTTCTGCAAATTCATCATGAGCCGTTTTCGGACCAAAGGAAATCATATAATTTTCCGGCCAGGTTTCTTCTGAATAGTTCCCTCCTTCCCACACTCTGCCTTTATTTTTAAAATGATACTGATTACAATTTCTATAGGGAATAATACCGGGTTTCAAGGTCAAAAAAAGGCTGAAAGAGGAAATGGTATCTTTACTGTTTGAAATTCTTCTCTGATAGAATTTTTTAAGTTTCTCTCCTTTCAGTAAGCTCAACAACTTTTTTGCATCTATATTGGAAATAAACTGACGGGCATAAAATTTTTGTCCATCCGAAGTCCGGATATACCGGATTTCTTCATTTTCTACAAAAACTTCCTTAACTTCTGTATTTTTAAGTATTTTTCCTCCCTTCTGATTTATTTTTCTTGCTAATAATTTGGCTATCTGACTTCCTCCTTTTATACATCTCCAGGCACTTTTGATGTAAGTGTTCACTACTAAAGCATGAATGTAAAACGGAGTTTTATCTTTTTCCCCGGCATATAAAAAATTAACTCCGGACAAGACTGCTCTTAATTTTTCATTTTGGGTTACGGAATTAATTACCTCTTCTGCTTTTTCCTCCATAAGCCCGACATTTTCCTCCGATAAAAATTCTCCAATCTCCAAATTATGCAGGGGAAAAATCTGGTTATATTCCTGCATTAATTTTATGTATTTTTGAAGGGATTGTTTTTCTTCAGGAAAAAACTCCAGTAAATTATTGATAAAATTTTCCTTCCCCTGAGAAATAGGGTACTCATTCGGATCATCATCAAAAGAAATTAAATCGAACTTTTCATCCATCTTTTTTAATTTCAATTCCCTGATAATCCCTAAATAATCAAAAATCTTATATAAAACTTCTCCTTCTCCTAAACTCCCTATATAATGAACTCCGGTATCAAAAATTCGTTTATCTCTGGAAAAGGTCTGCAAATTGCCTCCCAATTTATTGTTCTTTTCCAAAACCAGTACTTTATATCCTTCTTTCAAAAGAATATTGGCACAAACTAATCCGCCCAATCCGCTTCCGATAATTATTACATCAAAGGTGTCTTCCATTATTTCCTTTTTAATACGGTGAATCCTTTTTCTTCAAAAACCGGCTCAAACCCTGTGTTTTGAAATCCTTTACCTTCTTTATCACGAATTACCAAATAGTTTACGGTATCGGATATTTCCATTTCGTTCAGATTTTCTCCATCTGTATAAATCAGTGTGTCAAACAACCGGTTTTCCGGAACTTCTTCGGCTACCTGAATGGAATATCTTTTAATGGAATAGCAATTCTCAAAAATTTTTCTCTTATTTTCTTCTTTTTCAAATGCGGTAATTTTCCGTTGAGGATAACTGTAAGCCAATAATAAATCCATTACTCCGTATCCGCTTCCTACATGAAGTATTCTGGAATCTTTCGGTATTATTTCTGTTATTTTTTGATAAACATCCTTATAGGATTGATAGTCCCGTCTTATTTCTTTCTGCAGAGCATGCCCTTTATACAGGTAATTCAGCATCAGTTTATTTTTAAAATAATCCGGTTTTTCCAACGGAGCTTTAAATTCTTCAAATTCTTCCCTGAAATACTTCATGATTGTTTTTGTTCTTTCTGTGTATGTATTTCCATATTTCGGATCATTCCAGGCTATCTTATCCAAATATTTTATCCTTACATTTCCGGAATTTACCAGAGTTTCTTTCTTAGGTAAACGGTCGGCATTTCCCTGAATCATAACGGGTAAAATATCCAATTGTAATTTCTCTGCTAAATAAAAAGCTCCTTTATGAAAGCGATGAATACGGGAATTTTCAGATCGCGTTCCTTCAGGGAAGATAATAAGGGAATAGCCCTGCTCTATTTTTTTTCGTAACTTTTCCAATCCTTCATCCAAATCTCGTGTAGAAGGAAAATAATCTACGATCCGGATTGCTTTTCCAAAAAATTTAGAGTTATAAATCCGGTCGTTAATCATGAATATCTGCCTGCTGTCCATCATTCCCAAAACTATCGTATCCAGTTCCGAAGTATGATTGGCTATGATGATGGAAGGTTTGTCATATAATTTCCGGGAATATCCTATTCGCTTTACTTTAACTCCCGGGAAAAACAGGATTAGAAAACGGAAGGTATATCTAAAAACAACATGTAAATACCGGACTTTTACTGATTTTTTTACCGGAATTAATGGGAATACGGTAAAAGCCAATACATTCAATATGAAAGCTACGATCAAAAAATATCCAAATCCTATAATTGCGGTAAGGCAATTAAACAACCGGAATGGGGTATATCCTTTTTTCTGTGGCTTCGACAGTAATAAATGGAACAGCCAGGGCTGAACGGTAAAGGAAATAATAACTACAGCCAGTAAACCGATCAGGGGAATAATCGCTATGGATTTGATCGCAGGATGTTTGGAAAAAATCAGCACTCCGAAACACAAAATAGTAGTGAGGGCAGACATAATGACTCCTGATTTATAGGTTTTCATCTGGCTTTCTCCATAAGTGTATTCTTCCAGTAAAGCCTTGGATATGAAAATGGAATAATCTATTCCCAATCCGAAAATCAGAGTGGTAATTATAATGTTAAATGCATTGAAATCCACTCCGAAAATACCCATGATCCCGAGCGTGACAAACCAGCCTATGAAAATGGGAATATTGGTAAGAAGTGTAATTTCCATACTTCCGAAATAGATAAAAACCGCCACAAATACCACTATGGTGGAAATCCAGAACAGATTGTTGAAATCTTCTTCCAGATTGCCTAAAATATTTTCCTGTAAGTTTTTCCGGTCTATTACCAATACATTTTTGTTATTTTTGGAAATATCATTGATCAACGGGCGGGTATCTTCCTGCTGAGTTTTTAAAATAGTGGTTATTCCTGTCAGATTCTTTTTAGAAGAAACAAAATCATCGAGAAACAATTCATTGAATAACTGATATCCTTCTTCCGATAAGGGTTCATATTCCGTGGAAAGCAACTCATAAAACGGAGTAAAGGTGTTTTCTTTAAATCCGACTTTTTTCCCTTCGGAAATCAATAATTCTTGTAGTCGTTCTTTCTTTTCTCCAGTCCAAAACTGATTCCACCGGTCAATTTTTTGCTG
>JAVBRH010000264.1:0-9687 GCA_031548225.1 Apibacter sp. | reverse complement strand
CGAATAAAAAGTTCCCAGTCCGTTTAAAAGAACTTTTTTCATTTCCTCCGGATCAAAATTATCCCAGTAAAATGCATCCTTCCCTCCTATTTCCGGAACGGAAGTAAGATTGGACAAAAAAACAGGTTTTCCAAATCGCATAGCTTCCACTATAGGTAACCCAAATCCTTCCTGTGTTGATGGGAACAACAAGGCATGGCAATTTCTCATATAAAACTGCTTTCCTTCCTCGCTCACTCTTCCGGTCAGAAAAACCTTTTTCTCCAGTCCGTACTTTTCAATCAGCTTTTTAATCTTTTCCCCGTATGAGTTATCCGAATTTCCCGAAATAACAAGAATATAATCATCCAAAATTCTCATCATCTCCACCAAAGAAGCATAATTTTTCCTTTCCTGAAACTCTCCTATTGCATATAAAAAAGGCCTTGCCATAGGAACTTCCGGTTTATAGGAAGAAGTATCCAGAAATTCACTTATCGAATTTCCGTTATAGATCACATATTCCGAAACTCCGTCAGGAATAGTAAAATAGTTATGTGTTTCCTCTTTAACAAAATTGGAGATATAAGTTATAGCATTTGCACGTTCAATCTTCTCCTTAAATTGTATCTCTCTTTTCTTATTTCCCTCCACCGCCGGAATAATATCATGTATCGTCAGCACATACGGAATATCATAATAAGGCTCAATCTTTATATTTTGATTTAATGAATGCCAGAGATCAAACTTTTTTCTGATTCTGAAAGCAGAATACCGCTGAAGAGCATAATATTTATGAAACCGGAAAAGATGAGAATCAAACAGTTTAAGATAGGACGGATCGGGTAGATTAAGTATTATTTCAAACTCTTTATTCTGCCTGGCAATAGCTTTAATCAATTCATAATTAAAGACTCCAAACCCGAAAGTCCGGTTCTTTATATTATGCGATTCCAAAAAAATCTGAGGTAGATTCATAATAAACAAACTTACTTATAATTATTATTCCTTATTGTAATTAAAAATATATTTCTGCTTAAAGACAGACTTTTTTACCGTAAATTTGTCTTTCCTAAAGAGAAATATATGTTACAGATTGCGTTTATTAAAGACCATAAAGAAAAAGTTCTGGAAGGATTAAAAAAGAGAAATTTCACTAAACCGGAATTGGTAGATCAAATTATTTCATGGGATGAATCAAGAAAGAAAACCCAGTTTGAACTGGATTCCCAACTAAGTGAAATGAATAAAATCTCCAAAGAGATCGGAATTTTGATGAAAGAAGGAAAAAAAGAAGAAGCAGAAAAAGCCAAATCCCAAACCAACTCTTTAAAAGAGTCTTCAAAAAAACTGCAACAACAACTATCCGAAATTGAAGAAAAACTGAAACAATCTCTATACGAGATTCCCAATATTCCCAATGAACTGGTTCCTCCGGGAACCGGTGAAGCAGACAATCTGGAAGTATTCAAACATGCCGCCAATGAAAAAATTCCTTCTGTATCCCTTCCTCACTGGGAACTAGCTAAAAAATATGATTTGATAGATTTTGAACTGGGAGTGAAAATTACGGGTGCCGGATTTCCTGTTTATAAAGGAAAAGGAGCCCGCCTGCAACGTTCCCTGTCTCAATATTTTCTGGATTGTAATTCCCGGGCAGGATACACGGAAATCGTTCCTCCTTTTGTGGTAAACGAAGCTTCCGGATATGGAACCGGACAACTTCCGGATAAAGAAGGACAAATGTATTATGTGAATGAGGATAACTTATACCTGATTCCTACTTCTGAAGTTCCGGTTACCAATATTTACCGGGATGAATTGTTGAATCCGGGACAACTCCCTATCAAACTGACTTCTTATTCCCCTTGTTTCAGGAGAGAAGCCGGTTCTTACGGAAAAGACGTTCGCGGACTCAACCGTCTGCATCAGTTTGAAAAAGTGGAAATCGTACGGATTGAAAAACCGGAAAATTCCTATCAGGCATTAGACGAAATGGTAGAACATATAAAATCCATTCTGGAATCTCTACAACTTACATATCGTATTTTACGCTTATGCGGGGGAGATTTAGGATTTACTTCTGCCCTCACCTACGACTTTGAAGTATGGTCTGCTGCCCAGGAACGATGGCTGGAAGTAAGTTCCGTATCCAATTTTGAGGCTTTTCAGGCTAACCGGTTAAAATTACGTTATAAAAACGAAGGAAAAAACCAACTTTGCCATACCTTAAACGGTTCTTCTCTGGCTTTACCAAGAGTTTTAGCAGCCTTACTGGAAAACCACCAAACGGAAAACGGAATTAAAATCCCGGAAGCACTTATTCCTTACACAGGTTTTAACTTTATAGATTAATTAAGGACATACAACCATGACTATCTCCGAAATACAACAAAATTTAATCAACGAATTCAATTTTTTTGATGACTGGCAACAGAGGTATGAGTACGTGATAGAACTGGGAAAATCCCTGCCCGAAATGCCAGCTGAGAACAAAACAGACGACAAGCTTATCAAAGGATGTCAGTCCCAGGTCTGGTTAAATGCCCGGGTGGAAGACGGAAAACTTTATTTTGAAGCAGACTCCGATGCCATCCTTCCCAAGGGTATTGCTGCCATGTTAATGCATATTTATTCCGGTCAGCCCATAGAAGATATTTTGAAATCCAATGCAGATTTCATTCAGAAAATCGGATTACAGGAATTTCTCTCCCCCACCCGGGCGAACGGTTTGCTGGCTATGATTAAGCAAATAAAATATTATGCCATTGCCTATTCCATTAAAAAATAATCTTTTTTTAACATGAGCCATTCCAAAGAAAGAATTTTAGTTTTTCGCTTTTCGGCTATGGGAGATGTGGCTATGACGGCTCCCGTACTTAAAGAATTTGCCGAACAAAACCCGGAAATCGAATTGCTTATTGTTTCCCGGCCTAATTTTGAGTCTTTTTTTGAGTCTATTCCCCAATCCACTTTCATCGGGGTTGATCTGGATAACTACAAAGGTATTTTGGGATTGAAAAAACTGGCTTCTGAACTGCTTTCTTACAAACCTACTCTAATAGCCGACCTTCATAACGTTTTACGGACAAAAATTTTAAAGTTCTTCCTTTCTTTTTCCATAAAGCACATTGCTACTCTTGACAAAGGAAGAAAGGAAAGAAAAGCCCTGACCCGAAAAGAAAAGAAAATCCTGAAACCTTTGCGTCCCATGCCGGAAAGATATGCAGATGTATTCCGAAATCTAGGTTTTATCTTAAACTTATCACATCAATTACATTCTTCCAGCCAAAAGAAAGAAAATACCATTGGGATTGCTCCTTTTGCCAATTATCAGGAAAAAATGTATCCTCTGGAAAGAATGCAGGAAATTTGCCTAAAACTGGCAAAGGAAGGAAATACCCTCTATTTATTCGGAGGTGGAGAAACCGAAACAAAAATATTAAAAGAATGGGAAGCTCAGCATCCCAACATTCATTCTGTTGCCGGAAAAACATCCCTGAAAAAGGAAATGGAGCTGATAGGCAGTTTATCTTTAATGATAAGCATGGATTCTGCCAATATGCATATTGCTTCTCTGGTTGGTACACGGGTAATTTCCATTTGGGGTGCCACTCACCCTTTTGCCGGATTTTTGGGCTACGGACAAAAAGAAGAAGATATTATCCAGATTGATCTGGATTGCAGGCCTTGTTCTATTTTCGGGAACAAACCCTGTTATAGAAAAGATTTAGCCTGTATGAACAACATAACAAACTCTGAAATAGTAGGAAAAATTTCTTCCCTCACTAAAAAAATCTGATTTATAGTTGATTTTCCATAAGAAATTTGGTAAATTTAGTCCTTACAATAAATTCAATTTCTACATAATGGAAGATACTCTTGATATCACGAAAATCAAAAGCAGAAAGGAACTTTTAACATCTTTACAGGAGAACGAAAAAGATAATCCTCTGTATGCAAAGGTACTTAGTAAGTATTTCTACGAAAAAGATCTTGTCGAATTACAAGGCGAACTGGTAAATTTCCAAAAATGGGTAATTACTGAAAAAAAGAAAGTCGCTATTATTTTTGAAGGAAGGGATGCCTCGGGAAAAGGAGGTACTATACGCCGGTTTACCGAACATCTCAATCCAAGAGCCATGAGGGTTGTAGCCCTGAATAAACCCACAGAGGTTGAAAAAAACCAATGGTATTTTAACCGTTACATTAAAGAATTACCCAATGCGGGTGAAATTGTTTTTTTCGATCGGAGCTGGTATAACCGGGCCGTAGTAGAGCCGGTAATGGGTTTCTGTACAGAAAAACAATACAATGAATTCATGGTTCAGGTACCTGAATTTGAACATATGTTGTATGAATCAGGGACTCACATAATCAAGTTTTGGTTCTCCGTTTCCAAAGACGAACAGTTAAACCGTTTCGAAAGCAGGTTAAACAATCCTTTAAAAAGGTGGAAGTACAGCCCTGTAGATGAAAAGGGACAGGAACTTTGGGATACATTTACCTATTATAAAGATCAGATGTTTACCCGTACCCACAACTCTTTCAGTCCTTGGATTATTGTAAAATCAAACAATAAAAACTCCGCCCGGCTGGAAAGTATACGATACGTCTTATCCCAGTTTAATTATACCGGAAAAGAAAAATCCAAAGTTAACATATTAGTTGATCCTAATATTGTCCAAAGATATTTCAGACTGGTTAAACAACTGGATAAATAGTATTATCATATTCACAATTAAATTTTTCACAAATGGAAATCAACCCTCAAGATATAGAATTATTAAAATCGAAAAAAGGATTACTGGCCCTGCTCAACGATGAAACTACCAGTGTTCCTAAAACTCTCCGTTATTTAAAATACGAAAAACGCCTGGAAAAACTTCAGGTGGAACTGATCAAGTTACAAAGCTGGGTAGTCCAGAATAAAAAGAAAGTGGTTGTCGTGTTTGAAGGACGTGATGCTGCCGGAAAAGGAGGAGCTATCCGCCGGATTGTACAACACATGAATCCCCGTGAATACCGGGTAGTCGCCCTTCCAAAACCGGACGAAGTGGAAAAAGGACAATGGTATTTCCAACGGTATATAAACCAACTTCCACGTGCTGGTGAAATTGTTTTCTTTGACCGGAGCTGGTATAACCGGGCAGTGGTAGAACCGGTAAATAAATTCTGTACACAAAAGGAATATAAACTTTTCATGGAGCAGGTAAATGAAATTGAAAAAATGTGGATAAAGTCCGGAATCTATTTAATCAAATTTTATTTTTCCATTTCCAAAGAGGAACAGATAAAAAGATTTGAAGAAATCAAGGTAAGTCCTATCAAAAAATGGAAATACAGTCCGGTAGATCAGAAGGCTCAAGACCTGTGGAATATTTACACGGAATATAAAAATAGCATGTTCAACCTGACCAATACTAAAATCTCCCCTTGGGTGGTAATCAATGCTAACCGGAAAACCAAAGCCCGGATTGAAGCATTAGAATACATTCTCAACAAAATACCTTACAAGGTAAAAGATGAGAAAGTATTGGAAAAACAAGAATTAGATATATAAAGAATTTTTAGTTTTTAGCCTGATATTCACTTATATTTCTATTTTCTAAGCTATATCTGAAAAATATAATTAATTTACTTTCAGATTGTGCAAGGATAATTTTTGCTGCGAAGGGTCAAGATAAAATAAATTTTATTAATTGCCTTTTATTTACTTATTTTGTATCCTGCAACAAACATTTCTAACTACTATAATTATTTTAAAATGCTTACGATCATACTAACTATCACTATATTTCAGATAGTGTTCTTTTTGGCTATTCTTGCTACCAAGAAGCAAAAAACTTCTTTTGAAAAATGCATTATAGCATGGGGCATAGGGCTCTTTTTTCATGTATTTTTTTCTTTACTAGCAATGAACACTGACGGGGAATTAAAAAAATGCTTTAATTATATCGCCTTAGGTTTTGTAATGATTCATGGTCCTTTTATTTACCTGAGTACCAATTCCCTGATTTCTCCTTCTAAAAAATTTTCATTTACTTATATCCTGTATTTTCTTCCATTCATAGTAATGGTATTTTTAGGGTTTTTAAATAATTTTAAACCTATTGATTTAATTAACATTCTGGTTTATTTTATTTTTATTTTTCTCTCCATCCGGAAACTTAAGCGTTATAAACATTATATGACCGACCATTTTTCCAACACGGAAAAGTTAAATCTGAAATGGTTGCGTATATTGTTATATGGACAATTTTTCTTTTTCGTTACCTCTATATTTTCATCTATTATTCTTAGATTTTATAACATTCATTTTAATGCTGAATCATTCAATGAATACTTATATACCATAACCGTTTTTCTCTTTGTCAACTTACTATGCTTTACCGGGATAAAGCGCACTCCCATTCTCATACACCAGCCTGTTTTCGATATGGTGAAAAAAGATGAAAAATCCGAGATAATACAAGAGGAGAATCATACAAGAATGGCAAAAGAACAGAAAAAGGAAGTCTATTCAAACTCCGGACTAAAAGAGCAGGAAGCTTTGGTTTTTTCCCAAAAACTAAAAAAATATATGGAAGAACACCAACCTTACAAAAACTCAGGCCTTACCTTAAAAGATCTGGCTGAGGCAGTTGAAACTTATCCTCATTACCTGACTCAGATATTAAATTCGACCTTACAACAGAATTTCTATGATTTCATTAATACTTACCGGGTTGAAGAAGCAAAAAAACTACTGGTTGATGATGGGAAAAATATATTTACCATTCTTTCCATTGCTTACGATTGCGGGTTTAGTTCCAAATCTTCCTTCAACCGGATTTTTAAACAAAAAACCGGATTCACTCCTACTGAATTTAAGCAAAAAACAGATGAAAAATATATATAATCAATACTTATCTGTAAACCAATAAATTAAACAAACAACCCCTTTTAAATACTTTACTTCCCAACTCTTTTCATTACTCAAAATGGCAGTTCCTTTGAAACAGAATGTCGAAATCAAAAAATTAATATAAATTTCTTTTTATTCAGGATTATTAAATTCAGATATATAAAAAATTTGTATTTTTGTCTCACTAAGTTTTTATTTACATGAAGGAAATTCAGTTTAGACAGGCAATTTGTGAAGCCATGAGCGAAGAAATGAGAAGAGACTCTTCCATTTATCTTATCGGAGAAGAAGTTGCAGATTACAACGGAGCGTACAAAGCTTCCAAAGGAATGTTAGATGAATTCGGAGCTAAAAGGGTTATTGATGCCCCCATCTCTGAAGGCGGATTTTCAGGAATCAGTGTCGGAGCTGCTATGAACGGCTGTCGGCCCATAGTGGAATTTATGACATTTAACTTCTCACTGGTTGCTATTGACCAAATCATAAATAATGCTGCTAAAATATATCAAATGACCGGAGGTCAATGGAATGTTCCCATTGTATTCAGAGGGCCTACCGGTTCTGCAGGACAATTAGGAGCTACACACTCTCAAGCCTTTGAAAGCTGGTTTGCCAACTGTCCGGGACTAAAAGTTATAGTTCCTTCCAATCCTTATGATGCCAAAGGATTATTAAAATCTGCCATCAGAGATAACGATCCTGTTATTTTCATGGAATCCGAACAAATGTATGGAGATAAAATGGAAATTCCGGAAGAGGAATATATGATTCCTATCGGAGTTGCAGATATTAAAAAGGAAGGTTCGGATGTTACTATTGTATCCTTTGGGAAAATAGTAAAGGTAGCCATGCAGGCTGCTTCTGAACTTGAGAAAGAAGGCATTCATGCAGAAGTCATTGACTTAAGAACTGTTCGTCCTTTAGACTATGATTCGGTTATTAATTCTGTTAAAAAGACCAACCGGTTAGTTCTGGTTATTGAAGAATGGCCTTTTGCTTCCGTTGCCAGTGAAATTGCCTACATGGTTCAACAAAAGGCGTTTGATTATCTGGATGCTCCTATTAAAAGAATAACCACTGCAGATACTTCTGCTCCTTATTCTTCAGCTTTATTTTCCAAATGGTATCCTGATGCCTCCCAGGTAATTTCGGCTGTAAAAGACACTTTATATAGAAAATAAACCCATTAAAAAAGAACTTTTCTATTCCTATTTTTCAGTTTTACATATATATTAATATATAAGACTGAAATTTACAACCTTTATTAAAATCATAACTTCGTTTAATTTTCATGGAAGAAAAATGCACATTCTGCGGAAGAAAGAAATCAGAAGTTCAGTTACTGATTGCCGGACTTAACGGCCACATATGCAATGAATGCATAGAACAGGCCCATAATATCATAGTCCAGGAAAGAAACCATACACCCAAAAAATTCACACTTGAAGTCAAAAAACCCAAAGAAATAAAACAATTTTTGGATGACTATGTAATAGGACAAGACAATGCTAAAAAGATTTTATCCGTAGCTGTTTACAACCATTACAAAAGGCTTGCTCATGCTTCCGAAGTAAACAAAGAAGTGGAAATTGAGAAATCCAATATTTTAATGGTAGGAGAAACCGGAACCGGTAAAACCCTGGTAGCTAAATCTATAGCAAAATTACTGGACGTACCTTTTACTATTGTAGATGCCACTGTGTTAACGGAAGCCGGATATGTGGGAGAAGATGTGGAAAGTATTCTCACCCGCCTTCTTCAAGCCGCTGATTATGACGTAGAAAAGGCTGAACAGGGAATTGTTTTCATTGATGAAATTGATAAAATCAGTCGAAAAAGCGATAATCCCAGTATTACACGAGATGTTTCCGGAGAAGGGGTACAACAGGCCTTACTGAAACTCCTGGAAGGAAGTATTATCAATGTCCCTCCTCAGGGAGGAAGAAAACATCCCGACCAAAAATATATCCAGGTAAATACCCAAAATATTTTATTCATCTCAGGAGGTGCATTTTCAGGAATTGACAAAATTATTTCTAACCGGCTTAATAAAAACACCATCGGTTTTGCCAAAGAAAGCGAAGAACAAATGGAAGAAGCCCATATCCTTTCACAGGTCAATGCTTTAGATTTAAAAACTTTCGGTTTAATCCCCGAACTTTTAGGCCGATTTCCGGTTATTACCCATTTGGAACCTCTGGATGATGAAGCTATGTTGCAAATCCTAACTCAGCCGAAAAATGCCATTATAAAACAATACCAGGCCCTATTTTCACTGGATGATATCAATTTATCCATATCTGAGGATGTTTTAAAGGAAATAGTTAATGAAACGAGAGCTTTAGGATTAGGAGCCAGAGGATTACGAAGCACTGCAGAAAATTTATTTTCACAGATTAGTTACAATATAGAAGATTATAAAGGAAACCTGAAAATTGACATGAAAAAATTTGTAACACTCATGAAACACAAAAAAATAAATCAAAAAAAATAATTTTTTTTCAATTTATTTTTTATACATTTGCATAAATAAGTATGTTTATTATCAATAACTATTTTAAATTGCTTAATCAATGAAAATGAAATTTATACCCTTGCTTTTTGTGCTGGGCTTTGTTACGTCAGCCCATTCACAAATAACTACAGTTGATAGCGCCAAGGTTTATGTAAGTACTAACACTCTTGTTTACAGTACAGGAGACATAAACGTGAAAAATGGCACGAGCAGAGTAACTAATAAAGGTAATATTAAAATCGGCGCAGGAACTTTAAAATCTGTTGATCCCGCTTATGACAACAAT
>JAVBRH010000117.1:0-8753 GCA_031548225.1 Apibacter sp. | reverse complement strand
AAAAACAAATTTTTATTTTACAATTTTCATTTCTTTAATAATCGGTCTGCTTCAGCATATTTATCAACAGAGGCATGGCTCCAGGTATTCTTTAATTAAATGGTTTTCGTATAATTTCAGTATATTTGGGCCTATGTTTGGATATACAGATAATAAAAAATGAAGATAGAGACAGAAATTCCTTTAAAATCAGATATAGAAATCGCCCGTTCCATTCCCTTAGAACCCATTTCCCAAATAGCTGAAAAAATAAATATTCCTGCTGATGAGCTGATTCCTTACGGACAATATATGGCTAAGGTCCCTCTGGAGCTGATATCAGAAGAAAAGGTAAAAAAATCAAAGCTTATTTTAGTTACTTCCATCACTCCTACCAAAGCAGGAATTGGAAAAACTACCGTATCCATCGGATTGGCCTTAGGTCTTACCAAAATAGGAAAAAAAGCAGTCGTGGCTTTACGTGAGCCTTCTTTAGGCCCTTGCTTCGGAATGAAAGGCGGCGCTGCCGGAGGAGGATATGCACAAATCCTCCCTATGGAAAATATAAACCTGCATTTTACCGGAGATTTTCACGCCATTACCACTGCTCACAATATGATATCTGCTTTACTGGATAATTACAATTATCATAACAGGTCAACAGAGAAAATGCTAAAAAAAATAGTATGGAAAAGAGCTTTGGATGTTAATGACCGGAATCTGCGCCAGATAATAACCGGATTGGGTAATTCCAACGGAATAACCCAGGAATCGGGATTTGATATAACCCCTGCTTCCGAAATTATGGCAATATTATGCCTGGCAGAAAATTTGCAGGATTTAAAGAGAAGAATAGAAAATATCTTACTCGGATACAAGGCAGACGGAAGTATGTTTACGGTAAAAGATCTGGGAATTGCCGGAGCCATAACCGTATTGTTAAAGGATGCTCTCAACCCTAATCTGGTACAGACTACGGAACATACACCTGCTTTTGTACATGGAGGTCCTTTTGCCAATATTGCCCACGGATGTAATTCGGTAATAGCAACGAAAATGGCTATGAGCCACGGAGATTATGTAGTTACGGAAGCCGGATTCGGAGCGGATTTAGGTGCCGAGAAATTTTTTGATATCAAATGCAGAAAAGCGGGAATTTCACCGGTATTAACCGTAATAGTAGTTACAGCCCAGGGATTAAAAATGCACGGCGGAGTTGCTTTGGAACACATCAGGGAAGAAAATATTGCCGGAATTATTCAAGGCCTGGAAAACCTGAAAAAACATATAGAAAATATAAAATCCTATGGACAGAATGTAGTCGTTGCATTCAACCCATACAATATGGATACGGAACAGGAGATTTCCTTGATCAGGGAATTTTGTCAAAAAACAAAAGTCGGATTTGCTTTAAATAATGCCTTTTCTGTGGGAGGAAAAGGAGCGGAAGATCTGGCAAACCTGGTAGTCAGAACGATTGAAGAAAATCCTCCACCACAATTGAATTTTGCATACCGGGATGAAGACAGTATTACCTATAAAATAGAAAAAATAGCTAAAAACATTTATGGAGCAGGTTTTGTTTCTTTCAGTGAACAGGCATTGAAAAAACTAAAAAAAATAGAAAATACGGAAATGAACCGGTTTCCGGTTTGCATCGCAAAAACCCAATATTCATTTTCCTCCGATCCTCATGCATTCGGAGTAAGTAAAGATTTTGAACTGCGAATCACGGATATTGTAATAAACCGGGGAGCCGAATTTATTGTTCCTGTTGCCGGGGATATTATGCGTATGCCGGGACTCCCTAAAGTACCCCAGGCTACTCAAATAGATATAGTGAACGGGCAGATAGAGGGATTAAGCTAAATAATGTATCAATGTGCCGATATACTAATTTGCTAATTATTTCAGATTTTAGATCGTTAGATTTCAGACAATAGGTATAAGTAAAATGTATTATAGTAAAAAGACTTTTAATAAACAGATTGTGAATTTAGATATAGGCTTATAACTATCAACTTACTTTTCTACTTGGTACATTTTTACAATCGTAAATCAACAATTGTCAATCTAAAATCTAAAGGCTATTAGCTATTAGCTATATATCAATCTTTTTCATTTAACAAATTCTGATAGGCTGCATCCAATGCCTTTTTTTCCTCTTCATTCACTTCCGGAAACTGAGGATTCATCTTTTTCAGGGTTTCCTTAATAACTGTAGCCATAACCAACTGTCCGTAAGATTTGTTATCACAAGGAATTACATACCAGGGACAATCTTTTGTGGCGGTATTTTCCAATGCAAGAGTAAATGCCTCCTGATATTCATCCCAATATTGCCGTTCCTTAATATCTGAAGAAGAAAACTTCCAGTTTTTTTCCCGGTCTTCAATTCTCTGAATAAATCTTTTCTTTTGTTCTCCTTTACTCACATTCAAAAAGAATTTCACAATCCGGATTCCATTGTTGTTCAGATGTTTTTCAAAATTCCTGATTTCTTTATACCGCTGATTGAAAAAATCATCATCAACATCCTTCAGGCTTTTTACAGTCGGAAGGTTTTCATTTAAAATAAACTGGGGATGTACCCTGCATACCAGAACATTTTCATAATGGGAACGATTGAAGATTCCTATCTTTCCCCTTTCCGGTAATTTTAAAATATGTCTCCACAGGTAATCATGTTCATATTCCAGGGAGGACGGTGCTTTAAAAGAGGAAACTTCTACACCCTGAGGATTTACTCCTGTCATAATCGTCCGGATGGAACTATCCTTTCCCGCTGCATCAATGCCCTGGAAAATGACCAAAAGGGATTGTCTGTTTTCCGCATACAACACATTCTGATATTCCTCAATTCTTTCAGTGATTTTTTGCAGTTCTTTTTTATTTTCTTTTTTATCCTGAAATTCGGAAGGAGCCTGAATGTCATATTTTTTTAAATCCAGTTGTTCACCTTCCTTTACAAGAAAATCTTCTATATTGATTCCCATACTATTTTTTGATTTTTAGTTACTTCTTTATATAAATTTATATATTGTTTAGCCTGATTAGTCCAGGAAAAATCTAAGGACATCATCCGCTTTCTGAGAGTGTCTAATAATCCCTTATCCTGATAAATTTTTTCCGCTTTGGAAATGGAAAATAGAATATCCTCTACTGAAAAATAGGAGAATTTTACCCCATATCCGTTTTCTTCTTCAAAACTTTTAACTGTATCTTCCAATCCTCCCACACTGCTAACTATAGGAATAGTTCCGTATTTCAATGCATACATTTGTCCCAAACCGCAAGGCTCTTCACGGGAAGGCTTCAAATAAAAATCTGCTCCGGCAAATAATTTATGCGCCAGATTCTCATCTTCTTCCGGGATAAATTTAAACCGGTTTTTCAGGGATTGTTGCAAGAGCTCCAGACCTCGGGTTATTTCATAACTCCCTTTTCCCATTACCAGAAAATTAAACGAAATTCCTGATTTTACTGATTTCTCAATAACTCTTTCCAACACATCCGCCCCCTTACTGGTATTTAACTTACTGTTAAAAACCAGTAAAGGTCTTTTTTCCTCTAATTCAAATAGTTGACAAAGGTATTTTTTATTAACCATTTTTCCCTTCTGTGTCTTAGGGATCGCATAATTTTCAACAATCATAAAATCAGTTTCCGGATTCCAGATAGAATCATCAATGCCGTTCAAAATTCCGGAACATTTATACCGGTTCATCTGAAACACATATTCCAGTCCGTGAGAATCCAAACAAAGCTGATCCATATAACTTTGTGAAACAGTAGTAACCTGATCTGCACATTTTATTCCTGCTGCCGTAGAGTTTATGGAGTTTTTCCAGGTTAACAAATGAGTATGAACAGGCTCAAAACAAGGAAACCACCGTACTTTATCCCAGTCCATAATTCCCTGGTAGATAGTATTGTGAACGGTAAACACCACAGGAATATTCGCCATTTTTTCAAACTGATAGGAATATTTAAGAAAAAAGGGAATTAATCCGGTATTTTGGTCATGACAATGAAATAAGTCAATTTCTTTATCCCACGTTTTCAACCACTCCAAAGAAGCGGTCTGAAAAGCCAGAAAACGATCCGCATCGTCCTCATACCCATAAACATTTGGCCGATCCAATAAATTGGGAATATAAACGAAATACAAATCAAAATCCAGACTTGTATTTTTATAAATGGTAAAAGGAATTTTATCCTGTCCGAAGAAAAAGGAATTTTCAAATACCCGAATAAGTTCTTCCGAATGGGTAAATGTATTATCCACGAACGGGATTACTACCTTACTGTCGATGTCATTTTTTACCAAATACTTCGGTAATGCTCCTATAACATCGGCCAGTCCTCCATTTTTTACAACCGGATAACATTCTGTACTAAGGTGTATAACTAGCATATCTGAGAAGTCATTGCAACAATTGTGCTAAATTATATTTAAAAGATGCTATGTTTAAATTAATGTTAGGAAAAAACCACACGGATATTAGTTCCTATATCCAGTCCCATCAGGGAGCTTGCCCCGCCTACAGTCCTTAAATTACTTTTATACATGGAAATCTGCAAATATCCTGAAGAATTAAATATAGCCAAAACTTTACCATGATAATTATTCTCATCAGAATCCGCCTCCAGAATATCCGTATATTTATTTTTAATTTCCGAAATCTGAACATTTCTGGCTGAAATGATAAAGTTCCGGTTTTTCCCAAACCGGGAGAATTGTTCTTTTGTGATATTGGTGATTACATTACCGTAGTTATCAATATAAATAACCATTCCTGTTAAAGAATTATCTTCCGTTTTTTCCACAGGCCTTGGCTGAGTCAGTTCTTTATATATTTCCACTTTTCTTCCCAATAAATTCAGTTTTCCTCCCTTTGCCAAATGGCAAGCCGCCGGAACGAACAACTCTTTTACCAAAAACTGAATTTCCTCATATTTATCAGTAGTAATCTCCACCAATTCGTCCGGAATCACTTCCCCTAAAATTAAAGAAAGGATTCCATTGTCATTGCAAATGAAAAAATGACCGTTTACTTCAGCTGCCAGAGGTTTGACATGAGGATAAGGAAGGGCATCCACCCCTATAATGTGAACGGATCCCTGGGGAAAATCCCTATAAGAATTTTTCACTAAATAGGCCGTCTGCACCAAATCAAACGGCATCACCTGATGGGAAATATCCACTAAGGTAACTTCCGGTAGTTGACTGTAAATAGCTCCTTTTAAGGATGCCACATGAAAATCGTCTAAACCGAAATCCGTAATAAGCGTTATTATTCCCATTTTTTTATTCTACAAGACAAAGTTATTGCTTATTTTTGTTTTTGTAAAATTAAAAAAGTTCTGAAAATTTGAATCAAATACAAATTACGTTAGAAGGAATAGACTTAAAACTATTCTATGGAGAATTTAATCAAAACTTCAAAGTACTGACCAACCATTTCCCTAAGTTAAAAATTACAGGAAGAGACCGGATTATTTCCATTTCCGGAAACGATGAAGATTTGGTGAGATTCGAAAAAAAAGTGAAGGTAATAACGGATTAAATTAACCGGTACAACAAATTAAATGAAACCGTATTGGACGGAATCCTCAATCATGCAGAACAAAAAAAAGAACTGGACTCAAAATATGAAGATGTCATTGTTCATGGAATAGGAGGAAAATTAATCCGGGCCAAAACCGAAAACCTGAAAAAATTAGTTGAATCGGTAGAAAAAAATGATATGGTTTTCGCCGTTGGACCTGCGGGAACGGGAAAAACATACACCAGCGTTGCTTTGGCTGTCCGTGCTTTAAAAAATAAAGAAGTCAAAAGAATTGTACTTACCCGCCCTGCGGTGGAAGCCGGAGAAAATTTAGGATTCCTTCCGGGAGATTTGAAAGAAAAACTGGATCCATATCTACAACCTTTATATGATGCTTTAAGGGATATGATCAGTCCTGAAAAACTAACCTCTTACATAGAAAAAGGTATTATAGAAATCGCTCCTCTGGCATTTATGAGGGGAAGAACTCTGGATGAAGCCTTTGTTATTTTAGATGAAGCCCAGAATACAACCCATCTACAAATGAAAATGTTTCTTACCCGTATGGGAGAAAATGCAAAATTCATTATCACGGGAGATCCGGGGCAAATCGACCTGCCCAGACAGCAAAAATCCGGATTAAAAGAAGCTGTTTTTTTATTGCAGGATGTGAAAGGCATCGGGTTTATAAAACTAACCGAAATAGATGTAGTACGCCATAAACTGGTAAGAAAGATACTGGAAGCCTATCATAAACAGGAAAATTCGGAACCCTCGGACTCTTTTGAACGGGAGGCAAAATAACCCGGATAAAGATTAATACCTGTCTAATTTTAACCTGAATTCGATATAACTATTAAATGTAATTATCTGATTGTTAGATATTTTTTCTTTTTTCTTGATAAAAAAGAAAGAAAAAATCAAGGCTTTGAGCAAATTTAGCTTGAAAAACTCAACAAAAAAGCTAAAATATTTGAACTCGCTCCGCTCAAACATAAATATTTTTTAACGCTTTTTCCTCTCGTTTTTCTGACGCATTTGCTCAGAGGCCGGATTAGAAATTGCATCTATAATTTTTTCAATTTTATCTTTTTTTGTTCTTATGTCAAACTCAGGTTAATTTTAACAAAAAACTGTCCGTTTTACTAATAATTTTAAAGATATTTGCACTTTGAATTTTTTAATATAAAATGAAAATAAAATATCACGACTTGATCCAGCAGACTTTTGATTTTCCCCAACAGGAGTTTGAAGTCAGAGATGGAAATTTATTGTTTCACGACATCCCTTTAATGGAATTAATTGAAAAGTTCGGAACACCTTTCAAGTTCAGTTATCTGCCCAAGATTTCCCAAAACATCCAACAGACTAAACGATGGTTTAAAAAAGCATTTAAAGAACACGAATACACAAAGGGCTACCGATATTGCTATTGCACCAAGTCCAGTCATTTTTCCTTTGTTCTGGATGAAGTGCTTAAAAATAAAATCAGTATGGAAACTTCCTTTTCCAATGATATGGAAATCATCCGTCGTGTTTATGAAAAAGGAAAGGTAACCAAAGATATTGAAGTGATCTGCAACGGTTTCAAAACCGATGAATATCTTCAGATTATATCGGAAATGATAAACGGCGGATTTTCCAATATTATTCCTGTTCTGGATAATTTCCGCGAACTGGATCTTCTCTCCCGGAGCATTGACAGTACCTTTAATGTAGGTATAAGAATCGCATCCGAGGAGGAGCCTAAATTTGAGTTTTATACCTCGCGTTTGGGAATAGGATATAAAGACATTGTCCCGTTTTACGCTCAGAAAATTCAAAACCACCCTCACGCAAGGTTGAAAATGCTTCACTTCTTCATTAATACGGGGATTAAAGACACCTCGTATTACTGGAATGAGCTATATAAATGTTTACGGGTATATGCCCGGTTAAAAAAGATTGCTCCTGAAGTCGATTCCCTGAATATCGGAGGAGGATTTCCCATCAAAACTTCCCTGAATTTTGAATACGATTATTATTACATGATTAATGAAATCGTATATCAGATCAAAAAATTCTGCGAAGAAGAAGGGGTGGAAGAGCCTACCATTTACACGGAATTCGGCTCTTATACCGTGGGAGAAAGCGGTGGAGTCGTTTACAAGATATTAAGCCAGAAAAGACAGAACGACCGGGAAAAATGGAATATGATAGACAGTTCCTTCATGACTACCCTTCCGGATTCCTGGGCTATATCCCGAAGATTTCTCATGCTTCCGGTAAACCGTTGGGAAGATTCCTATGAAAGAGTTTTCCTGGGGGGCCTGACTTGTGACAGCGATGATTATTACAATTCAGAACAGCATGTGAACGCTATTTATCTTCCTATTTACAGTGAAGATAAACCTCTTTACATCGGCTTTTTTAATACCGGAGCTTATCAGGATTCCATCAGCGGTTTTGGAGGAGTACACCACTGTCTCGTACCTCAGCCCAAATACATTCTGATTAATAAAAATAAAGAAGGAGAGTTTACTTATGAAGTTTTCAGGGAAGAACAGACCTATGAGGAAATATTGAATCTTCTGGGGTATTAACCCCCTGATTTTTATAATAATTCTAAAAAAATATAGTTAGTATATCAAGTTATCTTATTATATTGACTAAGCTTTTTAAAGAAAATTTATTTCATAAGTTCATGCTAAGATTTCTGGCCATATTCCTTCTTATATCTTCCGTTTCTTATGCTCAGATGGGACAGGAAGTATATACCTTTATGAATATGACCGTTTCTGCACGTCAGGCCGCTTTAGGCGGACAAGCCAATTCTTCCTGGGACAGCGATCCGAATATGGCAATGTTTAACCCTGCCATGATGAATGAAAAAATGCAGAACCAGGTGGGAATCAATTATTCCTCTTATCTGGCAGATGTAAAAGCAGGCTCGATTTCCTATGTTTACAGACCCGACGACCGGGGCCCCCACTCTTTTGCCGTACATGGAAGATATGTGGATTACGGGGATTTTAAAGCTGCCGACGAATCCGGTACTGTAACCGGAAATTTCTCCGCCACCGATGCTGCGGTAACCTTAGGTTATGCCTACGAAATCTCTGATTTTTTCACGGCAGGAGTCAACCTTTCCTATGTAACCAGTAAAATAGAAAGTTATTCCTCTTCCGCCCTACTGGCAGATATAGGAGTGGTTTACCATGATATTGATTATTACACCACTGT
>JAVBRH010000314.1:0-7121 GCA_031548225.1 Apibacter sp. | reverse complement strand
ACTTCTAATCTTGCTTTAAAAGACATAATAATTGGATTTTAATGATTAATATAATAAACTTTTTATAAATATGATATCCACAAATTTAAACATAAGTTTTATCTTATCTAATTTTAGAATGTTAAACAAATGTTAAAGTTTTTGGATTGGCCTAATTTTAATCTTTTTTATTAAGCATTCTGCATACTTCCAAATCTCTTTTCATAATCTCCACCTGCCTTCTGTAGGTTTCCACCTTGGCCAGAAGGGTATCAATTTCCGCCTTGCTTTTCCCATACGTTTTGATGGTCTTTTTGGCATCGATAAGGGAGCGGCTGGTCAATAAAAAGTTCTTGTACAGCATTCCTCTTCTTACACTGTCTTTGGGAGGAATTCCGTGTTCCATTTCAATTACCATATTTATCGCTTTCTGTTGATAATAATAGGTACCACCCTCGTCAGATATATCTATGGAGTCTATATATTTTTTCAGGGTTTCCATCTGTTGTTCGAATCTTCCCTGATACCTGAATTCATTTATCATGGTCTGATTCTCTTTTTTTAGCTCGGCATTTTCCCTCCATGGCAAATGAAAATTGAAAAATACGGCAACGATTATAATAACTACTGTTATTAAAAATAATGCGATGAATAAAAGAAATGAATTAACTCGTTCTTTTTTATTTAAAATTTCCATATATTATTTTATTATTCGTCAAAAAATCTGCTTCGTTTTATTTTATCAATGGGATCGTCCTCCTGCCTTTCTTTTATAAAGATACCGGTGTCGTTTCTTCTTCCGATATAATCCAGTTTATTTAAGGCTGAGAATAGTTGATCTAAAGTTCTCATAAACACTTCCGTTTTTCTCAGGGTTTTATCTATCTGGGCATGGTTATAGCCTACATTGACCAAATCTGTGAAAAGCACTTCAAAATCTCCCTGAGACAATCCGCACCATTCTGCCAGATAGTTCAGTAATTCTTCTTTTCCCGCACCGGATTTTGCATCCACAAAATTTTTCATAATCCGGGCTAATCGAATAACCTTATCGAACATATAAGCCGGTGTGTTATATAATCCAAACCACCGAAGGGAATTAATCTCATTTCCCAAGTAGGTAACGATTAAGTCGGAAAGCCGTAATACCATTGATGCTAATTCATTGGTTTGTTGCTTCCGGTTTATTTTTTGGGCTATCTGCACAGCATACAATTCCAATTGCCCCATAAATTTGTCAATTAGCGTATGCATATCTATCAGGCTTTTGTGGCTGCTTGTGGTGGTACAGGGAGGAATATAACCGGGCTGTAAATAGGTTTCTTCCTTGTTTATTATTATTTTTCCTACCGTTAACTGGTAACCGGCATTCAAAGACTGCTGGGTTGTTTGTCCTTCCTGTACTAAATGTAATTTGTAGGTAGGCACTAAATAAGGGTATCTTGGCGGGTTTTCTTCCGGATTTAATTCTCCAAAGGGAGTTTTCTCAAAGGGATTTACAACTATATTGGCCAACAGGGTTATTTCCTGCCCTTCTTCCAGGTTATAAACGGCTTCCGGATAGGGCATCTGCATATCCATGGCGTTATTTTCTGAACTGATTTCTATACGGGCGCCGTTGGGGGTTACTGCATGGCATTCTTCAATTTTTACCCGTAATAACTTATGATTATCTATTACTAAGGATAATTTGACCGATTCCATCATATTTTGGACAGGAAGTAATCCGTAAGTAATCGGAGTTACATAACTTCCTACAACATCCCGGGTTATATCAATGAAGTTGTCCTGCATGGCAATAAAATGAGATTTGTTGATCTTCATTCCATCAACCCAATTGACCGGGAAATAATTTAGCTTTTCTAACATCGTTTCCTGTTTTATTTTATTTAAATAATTTCATTATTTTTTTCCTTTTGCCTGGTGGATTCCTCCTCCTGTTCCACTTCTTTTCTCATTTCGTTCAGCTCTTCTTCTGAGCCTATAAATGGAGGAGTTCTCTGACAAATAATAACACTGTTCTCTTCTATTTGATTCACATATCCCGGATATTCCGGTCTGATAACTTTAGGGAATCCCAGGCTTCTTGATTTCAGGTAGAAAACCCAGTGTTGTTTTTCTCCGTTTTTATCCGTAAGGATAATTTTTGAATCGGGATTACGTAAGTTGTAATCGTTTACAAAGTGATAAAACAATCTTCCGAAATCCATTCTGAAAGGTGATTTGGCTCTAAATTCGGTCCTGACATCTGAAAAAGGATCTTTGTGGAATACAAAAGTTACCACATGCATATCCCGGTATTCACTATCTGGTGGATCAGGATAGGCGTGTTCCTCAGGGAAAACCCAGGTTTTATATATTTTGAGAGGGATGGATATGGCGGACTCAAAGGTGACAAAAATCAGTGTCGGTACCATAAAAGCCAAAGCCGACCATGCCATATTGTAGGCATATACGTTGCCTTTTACTATGGTATATATTAACACGATAGGAATAAGGGAATAGATTACCATCAAAAGGCTGAATAATATTTCAATCCAGGGAGATTCTTTGTCAAATTTTTTAAAATAAGCCCTGTATATGTAACAATGGATTATTCCCATCACAAAGAAAATAATCTGATAGAACATGAATATGCTGAAAATATGGTCGTTAAAGACCTCAGATGAGCCTATAAAGGTAATCAGTGCGAATACTAACAACAGTGCTATTAAATAGGAAATAAATTTGGTTTTGTACTTTTGTTTGAAGCTCCCTACTTTTGAACTGAAAAATACGGTTGCTATTATGGAAACCGCGAGAATAACCAAGATACCTACAATTATGGCAGGATCTATTAAATCTTTGAAATATGTCTTAAATCTCATCATATTCTTGTAGTTATACCTAATATTGACATTTCTTTTAAATTAAACGTTTCTAATTCTTCTCCCAGTAAAATAGTGGTTTTCACATCTATTTCCATAGGCAGAAAGTATTCGTAAAACAACTCCACGAACTTTTTCAATTTTCCCTGATGGATATATTCCAGAAAGGATGTTCTTTCCAGAGGCCCAATCCTGAATTCCAGATAGAGAGAATAATCCATATAAGCGCTTCCTGATATCATGTCCAATCCCAACCGGCAATCTCCCAAGCTGATCTGTTCTTCCGCGCTGGATTGTTCCTTGTATAATTTTTCAGCAATTTCTACTTTTTCTTCCAGCAGGTAACTCAGACATTGAACGGTAAGTTCTAAATCTCCTACTATTTTATGAGCGTAGGGAAGTATTCTTATAAGTTTGGACAATAATATTTCAGGAACTTCTTTCTCTAATCCCCAAAATTCATAGAAGAAATCCCAAGGTTTGGAGCCGTTTAATTCCAGCAAGATTTCTTTTTCCAACTCTTCTTTTTCCAATACTTTCAGGAAAAACTCATTTTCAAAAGGAAGGAAAAATTTTCGTGCATATTCCTCTTCCTTTTTATGAATTTTATATTCCAGAGTCATTTCATCAACCGTCTTTTTTATCTTATCTACTTTGGGTGCATGAAATACTCCTTCAGGTAAAATATCATAAATCCCGTCACGGGACAGGTTAATCTTTACAAACTGGGTGGCATCGTAATTAAAGTCTACAATTTCCGCATTGAGTACATCTTTCCTGAAAGGTCGTTTAAACTGTCCTTTGAAATCAACCAGAAAACTTTGGTCTCTCGAATCCAGTTTATTCATTATTTCTGAAATAATTACTTCTGCTTTCAGGTCATAGGTCAAAGAATTTATTTTATCTCTGATCTCATCCACCCTTGTATTTACTTCAATTGCTTCCATGTTCTTTATTTTGGCTGCGTCTCTTCTGTTATAATAAGCCGTCCCGCACTTGTATATCTCAATTGAAAATAATCCTGATTGAAATCGCTTATGATTAATCCGTCTTTTCTGGTGCTTACCAAAATCCGGTTATTTCTCAGGTAAACTCCTATATCTGAAACCGGATTATCTTTATTGTATCTGAAAAATAACAAATCTCCTTCCTGTAAGAATTTTCTTCCTGTAAAGAGGCTGATTTCATTTGATTTGAAAATGCCTATCGGGGTCGTTGGTAATTTCCGTTTAAAGGAGTACTGATAAAGGGCACTTACAAACGGAGCTATGTTCATACTATCCTGAGTAAATCCTGTTTTAGCATACTTCGTTCCGATCCACTGGTCTATGAAATCATAGAATTTGTATTCTTTTAATTCTTCCGGCTTTATGCCTAAGATAATGGAATATTTTTCTTTCAGGTATACCTGCCTGTCTGTCAGATTGGTTTCGTATTCCTGATTTAAAGTATCCAGAATCGGAATGTATTTAGTTATGTTTAATTTTTTTTCAATTTCTTCCTGATTATAGGTCAGCTTATAGGGAACATCTTTGTAGTAATTACTCCTGCAAGCTAAAACCAAAAATAAGGTTGATAAACAAATGAATACTATATTTTTTTTCATTTTACAATTAATCTATAGGGGTATACATTAGACGATACGTGATCTAACTTATATAATAATGTATCGCAGAGATACTGCCATTCAAATTCGGAAACCTGATATTCGGCATTATTATTTTTTTCTAAAACAATATCTATGGTTCTTACAAATCCGTTATGAGTAGACGAATCTACTTTAGTTCCTTTTCTTACTTCCACTTTTGAAATGGAATATTTAAAATGATTGAGGCAGAAAGCTTTTATATCTGCAAAGGTTACTACTCTGCCTCTGGTTAGTAATGCTTCTCTGTAAAAGGTTATTTTTTCCCGGATATCTGATCTTGATTTTCCTCCTGCAGAGGTGTTTATCAGCATTAGAGAATCCGGTATAAAATCATGAGTATTGGTTACTTCAAGCTTTGTTCCTATCTTGACATCATTGGCATATTCTCCGGCTGTTACCCAATAACTTACGGTAAATGTATCATTACCGCTTCTTATCATACCGGCGGCTTTAGGCCGGATAATTACATAAGGAAAACTGGCTTTGGTAAATTTCTTTTCTTTTATATGTTGTTCCAGAGCAGCTATCTGCTGATTCATTTCCCGGATGGTACCGTTTATAAAATCTCCCTTTATAATGGAGAAAGAAGCACTTTCATCTTTCAGTAATTCTATCAGGTATTGAATCAGTTCGGAAGCATTTCTCTCATCAAAACGTATTACTCCCGTATGCCTCAAAGTAGCATCTCCTATGTCCAGATTTCCTTCTGAAAACTCTTTGATATGATACTGATATCCCCTGGAGTCATTTATATTTCCCAAATCTAAAAATATATCTTCTGTTTTTAACGGAATGTAATTGATATAGGGGTCTATAGACTGGTTCTGGTTCAATATCTGTTTATTAATTACCGGTATGGAGTTAATGTAAAACATTACGTTTTCCAGTATGTCATTAATTACCACTTCGGGAAATTGTACCTTGATCCAGATGATTTCTGAGGATTCTTTAAATTCCTGTTTATCTGATCCAAATGCGTTCTTTAACTCTTCAGGCAGGTCAAATATTCCTTCTTCTATGTGTATATCTTCTGTGAAATGGAAAAATTTACTGAAATAATAGTTATTTACTTCCGTACAGATTTGATTGATTTTGTTGTAATTTTTGTTTACAACAGAATCTATATCCAGACTATAATTAGGGACGTTATATCCCTCCTTGAAAGAAATCTCTTTGTCTTTTACAGAAAATTTTGCCTGCTTCAGGTAGTTATAAAAAATCTCGCGTTGGGAAACATTCCTGATGTCTGTGAAAAACATCAGTTTTTCTATTTTTTCTATTTCCGGAGGGCATTTAATCCCTAACCACAGGGTTCCGGGCTTTAGATATTGAGTACTTTTAGCTACAGGGTCTTTGTGTATGATCCTTTTAAGAGAATATAATGAGTTTCCGAATCCGATGTATTCCAATGTAGCCTGTGTGAGAATAAAAGGAAGGGTTGTTCCGAAATGAATGTCCTTGATGGTTGGTCGTAAAGGATCGTATATGTTCTGAATCGTTTTTTTACATAGAAACTGGTGTTCTAAAGAGATAGTAAAATTGTTTTCTATTGGTGTAAGGTGTAAAATGGACCTGGCCGGGATAATTCCGGTTTTATCTTCGGGAGACATAATCTCCAGCAGCCTTTCAATAATCCTTGACCGTGAATTATTTAATTCCGAGGAAATTTTTTCCAATTCTGAGGCGCATGCTTCTAAAAGAAGGGATACAATCGGATCGAATGAGGTTTCTAACTCACTGTCCGTATATCCCCAGGCCTGTGCTGCCCTTCGTAATATCCTGTCTTTAATTCTTTCCTGTGTGTCCATATTATATGTAAGATAACGGCCCTATAAAAAAATGCCCGTTGAATTGAAACGGTCGGTTGGTTTTTTTGATAAAGCCTGATATTGCTACATTAATTCGTTTTTTCATTCTCAAAGCATTGTTGTATGATGCTGATTGTGTGTTTCTTATTGAAATTTCCACATCTGTAAGTTCTAACCTTTGTTCCTGCATTTTGATCGCATCTTTTATATTGTTCTTTATTCGATCTCTCAAAGTGTTGGAGTCGGATAATAAATCAAAGTCCATTTCCCACATTTTGCAGCCGAACAATTCATTAAACTTGCACTCTCCAAAGGAAGAGGTAGCTACAAGGTTAATAAACCGCACTACAGACGCTTCTATACTGATTTTTTCCAGATCTTTTTTTTCAATAAGATCCTGAAATTTTATTGGTATATTGTAATAGATGCCATACATGCAGATGTTTCTTTTTTTAAATTTTACAGATAAATAATTTTATTTACTTTTCCTTTTTTATCCAATTCGTATTCTTTTATATTTTTTGACCGTTTGATCAAGTGAATTTCAACTTTAGGTATGGATTTTATAAACTTTTCCCGATAGGAAATATCTCCTATGAATCTCTGTCCTTCACTATGATCTACGACATAAAAAAAGTATTGGGAGTCCAGTTTGTTTATAAAATCTTTGGGAAGTTTTCCTGATACTAAGGTTGCCTTTTCTGTTGCCCGGTTCAGAGTATAGGATAAATACTCTTCTCTTTTTGTCCGGTATCTGGAAACTTCAAATACTTCCATGGAAGAAACCAAAGGTTCAAAGGTAATCAGGGGCAGAGTATA
>JAVBRH010000202.1:0-6387 GCA_031548225.1 Apibacter sp. | reverse complement strand
GGGCTCTGATGCCACTCATCAGAATACTACCGCAGTAGATATGGGAGATCATTATTTGCTTAATGGTACGAAAAACTGGATTACCAACGGAGGATCAGCCTCTGTATATCTGGTAATAGCACAGACTCATCCGGAAAAAGGACATAAGGGAATTAATGTGTTGATTGTGGAAAAGGGAATGCCCGGATTTCAAATAGGCCCGAAAGAAAATAAATTGGGAATCAGAGGATCAGATACTCATTCTTTATTGTTTACAGATGTAAAGGTTCCTAAAGAAAACAGGATAGGAGAAGATGGATTCGGATTCAAGTTTGCCATGAAAACTCTTGCAGGAGGAAGGATCGGTATAGCAGCTCAGGCATTGGGAATTGCATCCGGAGCTTTTGAACTGGCATTAAAATATTCTCAGGAAAGAAAAGCCTTTGGAAAAGAGATTATCAACCATCAGGCTATCGCTTTTAAATTAGCCGATATGGCCACTGATATCGATGCTGCAAGATTACTTTGCTTAAAAGCTGCGTGGGATAAAGATAATCATCAGAATTACGATCAGTCCGGTGCAATGGCAAAATTGTTCGCTTCAAAAACAGCAATGGACACTGCCGTTGAAGCAGTTCAAGTTCATGGAGGATACGGTTTTGTAAAAGAATACCATGTGGAAAGGCTGATGCGTGATGCCAAAATTACCCAGATATACGAAGGAACTTCTGAAGTACAGAAAATCGTTATTTCGAGAGGTCTGGTAAAATAAAAACAGAAATCATTATTATATTAAGCTCCGTCTCTTAGAGACGGAGTTTTTTTAGTTAGATATCAAAATAATATTAGTTTAGTCAGAGTTCGATATAATAAAATAAAAATAAAATGGAAAAAATCAGGAATCCATTTTCTAAACCGGCCTCTGAGCAAATGTGTCAGAAAAACGAAGGGAAAAAGCGTTAAAAAATATTTTCTGTTTGAGCGAAGCGAGTTCAAATATTTTAGCTTTTTCCATGAGTTTTTCAAGCTAAATTTGCTCAAAGCCTTGATTTTTTCTTCCTTTTTTATCAAGAAAAAAGGAAATATATCTAATAATCAAATGATTATAATTAATAGTCTAGATTGAACTCAGGTTAATTTGTCCTTTTGAACACAAACGTAGTTTGTGAGCATAATCTCTATTAGGGAGATAAATACAAAGTACAGAGAGAGTTAAGGTTAGAAAAGCATAAATCAACAATCTAAAATCGTAAATCGTAAATCAATCAAGTCTAGTTCATTGATAAACAGTTGAAAAAAGGTTGGGGATAAATACCCAGGGCGATAATCAAAACCACTACGACTAAAGCGACTATGTTATAGATTAAAGGAGCCTTTTTGGCATCTTGAAGTTCCTGATATTCAGGTTTGAAATACATAGCAATAATCAGTCTCAGATAGTAGGCAATACTGATAGCAGACCCGATAACTGCAATAATTACCAGGGTAGGTTGAGTTTGCAGAGTCTGGGTAAATAAGGTTAACTTGGCAATAAAACCGGAAGTTAAAGGAATTCCCGCCATAGACAAAAGTGAAATGGAAGTTGTGAATGCCAGTATCGGTTGTTTTTTAGCCAGTCCATTAAATACATTAATATCGGATATTCCGTGGGAAACTTTTTCTACATAAACCAGGCTGGCAAAAGCTCCTATAGTAGCCAGAGAGTAGGCCAGAAGGTAAAAAGCCAGTGTGTATATGGAATGAGAATCCGTATTAAAATAAATAAGAAGTAAATATCCTGCATGGGAAATACTGGAGTAGGCCAGCATTCTTTTTGCATTTTTCTGTAAAACTCCGACGATATTTGCGGTTAATAAAGTTAGAATAGCAGCATAGAAAATAATATATTGCCATTCGTTAAGTTGTCCTACAAAAGCAAATTCGATTAATTTATACAAAGCGACAAAACCTGAGATTTTGACAACAGAGGCCATAAAGGCAGTTATTAAAGAAGGAGAACCTTCATATACATCAGGAGCCCAGAAATGGAAAGGGGCTATTGATATTTTAAACAACAGACCAACCAGCATTAAAATAATCCCTGTCATGTACATTGTAGGATAATGAGTAGTATCTATACTGTATTGTCTGATGGTGTTCATGTCAAATGAACTGGTCGTACCGTAGATTAGGGTAATGCCGAATAATAAGAAACCGGTGGCAAAAGCACCCAGTAAAAAGTATTTTATGGAAGCTTCATTGGAGCGCAGGTCGTTTTTATTACTTCCGGTAAGCACATAAAGAGGTATGGATAAAATTTCTATACCGAGAAACAGGGTAACCAGATTTTGATAACAAAAAAGAATAATTCCTCCACAGAGGGAGAAAAGCAACAGGCTGTAAACCTCGGATTGATGATGGTCTATTAACCGGAATGCATATTTTCCCAGGAAAAAAATTAATAAAGTAGCAATAAGGGAAATCTGAGTAAAAATTTTAGCAGTGTCATCAAATTTAAACATGGATTCATAACGGGCAAAGAAAGGACATTCACCATAAAAGGTAGTAGCAAGAGCTAAAAATAATCCGATAATTGCGATAGGTTGAGAATATTTTCCGGAACCGAACACTCCGGTATACAAGCTCAAAACAGCTGTTACAAAAATAACGACAATAATGCTCATTCTAAATTAGAATTTTTATTTTATTCAGTTTCGCTGCCAAAGTTACTATTTTTCAGTTGAAATAAGAAATTAAAAACAGTCTAAATTAGTAAACTATTTTTGACTGTTAAATGATTAAATTTTTCGTTTTAAAATGATAAAATTCCTCAGGCTGTAAAACTTATCAGACGAAGGCCACTGTACCTGTTTGATTTTATCTCCCAATGCAGGCCATTCTTCATTGTTTTTTAAGGTTTCTATCATTTGTTCTTCCGGGCTTATATGAGCATAAAACAACCGGAACCAATAGAGATCCTCTTCCAGCTTTTCTTCTTTAATCTGTTCTTCAATAAGGGAAAATAAGTTTTCAGGAATATTAAAATCGCCTTTACAGCCGAAATTGCCAATATAAGCATTCCACAATTCACCCTGTATTTCCCATTCCTCAATTCCCACTTCTTCCTCTTCAGCAACCTGCCAGAAAGCAGATAAAAATACATGGAAGGAATTGGCGGAAAAGTTTTGAAAAGCATTCTGCATGGCAGAAAGTTCATCTTTACCCACTCCGGCAAAACTCTCCCAGATCACTTTACTTTTATCCAGTAAAACCGAGACATCCAGTCGGATACTGGCACCGTTTTCATATTCCCGGAAATTTTGAGTAGAAGCACTTAAGGCAGGTAATTTCTCATCAACCAGAAGCCAGTTTTTATATTCTAAAACATGAAGTTCATGTGCATGTAACATTTTAGCTAAAATTTCCTGAGCAGTCATAAAAATTAAGATATGATTTTGTCTCAAAAGTACGGATTTTATGTTTTGTAAAAAGTATAAAGTAAAAAGAAAGCTAAAATTCGTTAGCTATTGACTTCATGTTTACCTTATAAATCTTTACATCTGATAGCTAATAGCTTTTTAAATTATATATTTTATATTTGTTTCCGAAAAACAAAAGGGGTTAAAAAATAAGATGTTCAATCCTTCCCATTTTCCAATGAAAAAAACAGTTATTTTTTTTATTCTGACTTTTCCTGTGCTGATTTTTGCCCAGGGTAACAAACAGTTTCTGACAGCGGGAAATAATAATTTCAAAGTCTTTAAGATACTGAAAAACGTTAAAGAAAATGAAGAAAAAAACCGTCCCGATTACTTAAACTCGTATCAGTACCACGTTTATAGTAAGTTTTTTGTGGATGATTTATCGTATAATTATTCCCAGAATATAGATTCTATTGCTCTTCCCAAATCTTCCCAAACGGAATTATTGTTTTTGGGAGAAAGGGTAACCGAATATAAATATGATAAAAAGTACGGAAAGAAAAATACGGTAATAGCCGGACAAACTTCCGGTTTTAAGGAGCCTTTTTATGAACTGTATAATGATCGGATATTTGAAGAAGATTTTCCCGAAGTTTTAAAAAAAGATGTTTCTTCATATAATTTTAAACTGCTCGACAGCATTTCTATTAATCAAAGAAAAACTTATGTGATTTCTTTCGGTGTTAAAAGGAACATTCTGTTAGACGGAAGCCGGGGATTTCTTTATATAGATGCAGCCAGTTTTGCTGTGGTAAAATATTCGGGAGAAGAGTATGGAGCTGATTACAACCGGTTTTTTGAGTTTGAATGGAAACTATATCAAAATATATGGTATCCGGAAACTAAAACCCTGAAAATTAAATTTAATAATTTTGATTTTTCCCGGTTTCTGGGTAAAAAATATCCCATACAAAACTCAGAATATACTCCCTGGCTCGTTATTCAGTCCACTACCCGGGATTTTTCCCAGTCGGAAACATTTATCCGGAAAGATTTCCAGGGATATACCCAGGAATTAGAAAAAGATTTTGATAAGAATGCCGATTCTAAAATTGCATCCTATCGTCCGGTTCCTTTAAATGCAAGAGAAAGACAGACCTATGTATCCACTTCTTCTCTTTTTGATCGGTTTCCCATTGAGAAAAATATAAGGACTTTAAGCTCTTTGAAAAAAGGAGAATTACCTTTAGGTAAAGTTGACCTGGATCTGGTAAACCTTATTAGTTTCAATGATTATGAAGGATTCCGTTTTCAACTGGGAGGAGAAACCAATTATAAATTCAGTCAGGACTATTCTCTACACGGATATGGAGCACTGGGAACTAAAAGTACTAATCTTAAAGGAGCTTTTGGGGCAGATTTCTTCATTAATAAAAAACAAGACGGCAGGTTGAGTATAGAAGCTTCCTCTGATGTAAATCCGTATTCAAGAGAAATTGTACGAAGACCGGAATCTTTAGACCAGCTGAAAGGAGAGCTCAATTTTATCCAGAATGCACTTTTTTACAGTTACAGAAAAGGAGAAGTTTCCTATAAACAGGACTTTTTCAAGCGGTTTACTACCTCCTTTATTGTGAATTATCAGGCACAAAGGTCGGAGTATGAGTACTCTTATAAAAATAATACTCCCGATCACTGGTTTAATCTGTTTGCCACCTCTTTGAAAGTAAAATATGCTCCCTTTGCCGAATATATGCAGACTCCTGCCGGTAAACTGGTGATGGAAGATAAACCCGTTCATTTCTATTTTAATTATACCAGAGGATGGAAAGGGCTGGATACGGATTTTGATTATAATAAGTTTGACTTGGTTTCGGATATTACCATGAAAAATTCTTGGGGGGTAAGTAACTTTTTTTGTGAGTTCTGGCTATATTTCTGGAGAGACCTCTCTTTGGAATTTATACGGAAGTTTCGGAAGTGCCAAGACAGGAAACTCTATTTTCGACCGGTTTTCCGTAAAAGGGTTTCATTCATTGGAAACTATGATTTCCGGAGATTTTTTTGCAGATAGATATGTAGCTTTATTTTTTACTCATCGTTTTCGTGATATACAGTTGTGGAATACGAAGAAAATACAGCTGGCTCTGGTTTACAATGCCTTGATTGGAAATATGGAACATCAGGATTTACATACTCTCTATCGTTTTCAGGTTCCCAATAATTTATATCAGGAAGTGGGTATTGAGATTAACAAACTGGTTTCTTACTTCGGATTGGGTGCTTATTATAGATTCGGAGCATATAACCAGGGAATTTTTGATGACAATTTGTTTATAAAATTAACATTTACCTTGTTTTAAAAAATGCTTTAGTTTTGTAATCGGAGTTAATCAGAAAAACCGTATTTTTGTACCATATAAATTTCATGTAAACGAAATGAAAAATTATTTTATACTGCTGTTGCTCATTCTCTGTGCTTTTGGAAAATCCCAGGAAGTTAGTGTGAAAGTAGATTCCGCTACAGGAGGGAGATTAGTTATTGAGGCTGACGGAGATATTTCCAAGTTGATTGATGAAAACGGGCTTTGTAAAAAAATAGCAAGTTCTACATCCTCTTCTACAGGCAGCGGTAAACCTAAAACGACGACCACACCACCCAAAACAACTTCTACAGGAGGAGCACCAGGAAAATCTAGCTGTGGGAAACAAAATGATATCCGGGGCTTTATGATAAAAGTAGGGGAAGGTAAAAGCGAAGCAGAAGTTAATACCCTTATAACCAAATTTAAAACAGAGTTTCCTGAATTACGGGTAGAAAAGAATTATTTACGACCGGATTGGCGGTTTTTAGCCGGAGATTATTTTAGCAAAGAATCCGCTCAGGCAGATTTGAGAAGAATCCGGAGAAGTTTTCCAACGGCTTCTTTAATCGGTTGGAGAATTTACTGTAACCGGGCTAAATAGAATAATTCCAAAAAATCACACATAATCAAATTTTTTTATA
>JAVBRH010000126.1:0-10802 GCA_031548225.1 Apibacter sp. | reverse complement strand
ATAAAAGGGAGAGCTTCCAAAGGAAATCTGGTATCTAAAAACCCGGTTAAAAAAATAGAGCTTAAGGAAACCGGAGTTTCCACTTTAGCTCCGAGAAAAATCTGGTTTGATGATTCTATCCAAAGGTTAAATGCTGATGGAAGAGGAACCTATCTGGGGGCATTCAAAGGAACTGATAAAATACTGACTCTCAATTCCCAGGGAGTGGCTAAACTTCATACTTTCGATTTATTAAATCATTTTGGTGATGATCTCCTGAAAATTGAAAAATGGAATCCGGATAAACCTATTTCCTGTATTTATTACGACGGGGAGAAATCCATCTATTATATCAAACGATTCTTAATAGAAGACACTCTAACCCCTCAGGCTTTCTTTTCATCGGAAAATTCCAAATCTTTTATAGAATGGGTTGGAACCGGATGGAAGTTAACCGCTGAAATAAACTTTGGAAAAGATAAAGACATAGAAATTATCCAATTGGAAGAGTTTATTGCTATCAAGGGGATTAAAGCACAAGGAAATCAATTATCTAAGGAAAAAATAAAGAATATTAAAGTTACGGAAGAAATTGAGGTTGAAACTGAAGAAAAAAACGAAGAGGAAATCATAGAAGAAAACCCAGAAGAAGATAGAAACGATCCCGAAGGAGAAGGAGAACAAATTAATCTGTTCTAAATTTCTTTATTATTCTATTCTATCCAGTATGAAAGTGATTCTTTCAGCTATAGACATACAAGGTATGTCTACTAATTCATAACCATATTTTTTATAAATCTTTTTCATCATATCATATGTGGTAGCAGCCAAGTCAAAATCTTGTTTTCTTTCAGAATCTGTTTTATATATATCTTTCCAAGGTGGTAAGATAAAAACTTTCGTATTGTATCTGAAGTTTTCAACGCTGTTAATGTATATGTCCCGATTTGACAGATTTATTAATTCTGCATAACCTAATACATCCGGAATTCCCCTATCAAAGAAGTATATGTCAGTTTCAGAGTAAAGAGAAATATAATCTTGTAGTGAATATTGTAACATCAGATTAGAATAATTAGTAACGTCAGACCAAGGCAGTGCAGTTCCTCCAAATGAGAGCTGCTTTTTAATTATTTTTCTAGCAACTTCCGGAACACAATTGTATCCTATTTTTTTGAGTTGCTCTATTAATGTTGTTTTTCCGGAACCTGGCCCTCCTGTTAATACATAGAAATTGTTTTTTACGGTCATTTTAAATTGTTTTTAATTTGATAAATAGAAGAAAGTCTATAACACTAGGAAATAGTCATAAGGCATAAAAAAATGGATTAAATTGAATAAGAAGTTGCTAATTACAATTTTGGAACTTAGAAGTAGAAAAATATTGATTGTAATTTAAGGAAGAAAAACCTTTAAGGTATCGCTTAGTCTTAAAGACCGATATTATATAACAAATATACCCATTTTTTCTCTGATTACAAACATAGAATTATATATAATATTTATGGAAAACCAAAATATGACTTCCTGAATTTAAAGTGTAAATTTACAGGTCTGAAAAACAATGAAAATCATGACGGAAAAAGAAAAATGCAGGCAGGGACTTTTATACAACGCTAATTATGATGAGGAGTTAATAAACGAACGTACCTACTGTAAAAGTATATGCGAAGAATATAACCAAACAAAATATGCTGATTTTGAAAAAAGGAGTGCATTAATTAGGAAAATAATCAAAGCCACAAAAAAGAATTTTCTGATAGAACAACCTTTTTGGTGCGACTATGGTTATAATATTGAATTGGGAGAAAATTTTTACTCCAATCACAATCTCGTAATTTTAGATTGTGCTAAAGTAATATTTGGTGACAATGTTTTTGTAGGCCCCAATTGTAGTTTTTATACAGCCGGACATCCCGTTGATGCTAAACAAAGAAATGAAGGGCTTGAATATGCTCATCCCATTACGGTAGGCAATAATGTATGGCTTGGTGGAAATGTAGTTGTTCTACCCGGAATAAGTATCGGGAATAACTCAATCATAGGCGCAGGAAGCATCGTTACTAAAGATATACCGGATAATGTGATAGCTGTTGGAAACCCTTGCAAAGTTGTAAGAGAAATTACTGAAAATTAAAGTAAATAACAGGATATGAAGGTCATTATAACAGGAGCTACCGGAATGGTTGGAGAAGGTGTTTTGTTGGAATGTATAACTAACCCCAATGTGCAAGAAATTCTGATAGTAAGCCGCAGTCCATACGATGGGATTAAAAGTCCGAAAGTGAAAGAATGCATAGTTCCTGATTTTTTTAATCTGGAAAATGTTCAAGACCAATTGAAAGGATATGATGCCTGTTTCTATTGCGCAGGTAAAAGCTCCATCGGGATGAATGAACAGGATTATAACCGTATCACATACGAAATGGTCATATCGTTTGCAAAAAACCTGCTGAATCTTAATCCGGAAATGACCTTTTGCCACGTTTCGGGAGCAGACACGGACAGCACCGAACAGGGAAAAGCAATGTGGGCACGGATAAAAGGAAAAGCAGAAAATACACTGATGAAACTGCCTTTCAAGGGTGTATATAACTTTCGTCCGGCATTGATGAAACCAACTTCCGGACAGAAATATTTAAAAGGTTATAACAAAATCTATCCTATCCTGTATCCCGTATTAAAATTGATTATGCCGGGTAAATCCTGTACTATGCAGGAAATCGGACAGGCGATGATTAACAGTGTATTGAAAGGGTATCCGAAACAAATTCTGGAAGTAAAGGATATCGTCATTTTAGCAAAAAAATAGCATAAATGTTATAAATAATCCTCCCTTACTATTTATGGGATTACAACAAATAAAAAAGCCTCATAACAGGAGGCTTAGGTTTTTATAGGAATTTAAAACTGAATAAATAGTAAAAAATTACTGCAATACTTTTCAACTGCCAATATATTATAACATAAATGGCTCATTATAGTTACAGAAAACAAATATCTTACCAACCCCTAATGTATTGATTTTATGACAGGTGCTATTGTAATAAGAATGAAATACTCCTAATTTATTTAAACATTTCAAAAGCTGCTTTTTCCAGTTCTTCCCTAAAGTCCGGATGCGCAATGGAAATAAGCTCTTTGGCCCTTTGTTTTAAAGTCTTTCCAAAGAGATCTACCCAACCGTATTCGGTAACAATATAATGTACATTTGCCCGGGTAGTAACTACCCCTGCTCCTAATTTTAATGCCTGGGATATTTTAGATACTCCTTTGTTTGTAGTTGAAGTGAGTGCGATAATAGGTTTTCCTCCCGGGGAAAGAGATGCCCCGTAAACAAAATCCATCTGCCCTCCCACTCCGGAATAAATCCTTGTTCCGATACTATCCGCACAAACCTGGCCTGTGATATCAACCTCTATGGCGCTGTTAATTGCGGTTGTTTTAGGATTATTTCGAATCACTGCCGGATTATTGGTATAACTGGATTCCCATAGTTCTATAACCGAGTTATTATTGATAAAATCATATAACTTTTTAGTACCCATGGTAAAGGTAGAAACTATTTTTCCCGGTCTTTCCACCTTTTGAGAGCCGTCAATAACTCCACTTTCCACTAACGGGATAATTCCATCTGAAAACATTTCCGTATGGATTCCTAAATTTTTATGGTTATTCAAACAAGCCAATACTGCATTGGGTATTCCCCCTATTCCTATTTGTAAAGTGGCCCCGTCATCCACGATCTCTGCAATATGTCTTCCTATCAGTTCTTCCTCCGAAGAAATTTCAGGAGCAGAAATTTCAACGATCGGGTTATCATTCCATACTGCAATATCTATTTCGCTTTCATCAATAGTACTGTCCCCAAAAGTTCTCGGCATATTCGGATTGACTAAAGCTATTACTTTTTTAGCTCTCCGGATCGCTGCCTTGGTAACATCAACTGCCAGCCCCAACGAACAATGTCCATGTTCTCCCGGAGGAGAAACCTGTATAAATGCATAGTCCAATGGTATCTTATTCAAATCAAACAAAAGGTGGTATTGTCCTAAAAAAGTAGGTATATACTGCGTTCTTGTCTGGTTTACATAAGGTCTCAGGTTACCCTGGATAAAGATACTGTTGGTTATAAAACTGTCCTGGTATTCCGGCTTTGCATAATCTGCACTTCCCAAGGTGAAAACATTATACAGTTCTACATCTTTTAGTTCCTTATGACGCTTTGTTAAAGCATCCAATAAAACGGTAGGAGTGCAGGCCACACCATGTACAAAGATCTTATCATATGACTTTATGGCCTTAACTGCCTCCTCGGCACTTACATAATTCATATTTTGTGGTTTTCTCCAAATGTATAAAAAATTAATATATCATAAGAATTTTATTTCATTAGGAGCAAGCGACTGATTTACAGATATATAAAACAAAAAAAGCTCTTATCCGGAGCTTTTTTATGCAAAATATCATGTTTAAATACGGTCTTTATCCGAATGTGTCAAGGGCTGCTTTTTCCAGACTTTCCCTATGATCAGGGTGAGCTATGGAAATCAACGCTTTTGCTCTTTGTTTTAGATCTTTTCCATATAAATTTACCATACCGAATTCGGTTACCACATACTGAACGTGTGCACGGGTGGTTACTACCCCTGCCCCTTGTTTTAATGTCGGAGTAATCTTGGAAACTCCCTTTGCAGTTACAGAGGTCAAAGCAACAATAGGTTTACCTCCTTCCGATAAGGAAGCCCCCCGGATAAAATCCATCTGTCCTCCTACTCCGGAATACATTCTGGTTCCGATACTGTCTGCACAAACCTGACCGGTCAAATCTATCTCTATGGCGCTGTTAATTGCGGTAACTTTCGGGTTTTGCCGGATAATTGCCGTATCATTGGTATAATCTGCACCCATCATTGCCACTCCCGGATTATCATCTATGAAATCATACAGTTCACGCGTTCCCATAGCAAAAGTCGATACGATTTTTCCTGCTTGAACTTTCTTTTCCGAATTATTAATCACTCCTTTGGTTACTAACGGGATAATACCATCCGAGAACATTTCCGTGTGAATTCCCAAATCCCGGTGATTTCCCAGACAGGAAAGTACCGCATTGGGAATACCTCCGATTCCCAGCTGCAAAGTAGCTCCGTCCTCTACAATCTCTGCAATGTACTGACCGATAGCCCGATCCTCCGTAGTCAAAGGCGGCGCAGGAGTTTCCACAATCGGATCCGTACACCAGGTTGCCAAAGTAATCATACTCTGATGAATAAAACTATCCCCATGGGATCTCGGCATATTCGGGTTGACCTGAGCTATTACATAACGGGAATTTTGAATTGCCACCAGAGTAGCTTCCACAGAAAGTCCCAAAGAACAATATCCATGAACATCAGGAGGCGATACCTGTATTAAAACCCCGTCTATAGGTTTAATTCTTTTTTTGATTAATAAGGCTATCTCACTCAAAAACACAGGAACATACTGAGTTCTTGTCTTGTGTACGTAAGGACGTATATTCGCCCCAATAAAAAAATTATCTGTTTTAAAACTTTTTTCAAATTCCGGCAATGCATATCGGGAGCTTCCTTCTGTATGAATGTGACAAAATTCCACATCTACCAGTTCCTCATGTCTATCTACCAAAGCATCTACCAACCGACTGGGAGTACAAACCGCTCCATGAACAAAAATTCTGTCATAAGATTTAACCAACTTAACTGCTTCCGAAGCCTCTATATAATTCATAACATTTAAATTTTATACTATCACAATTAGCAGCCAAAAATACGATTTAATTTAGTAGATTTGAAACTTCAAATCAATTCTTTTTCATGATTAAGAAAATTCTAACTTTTTCTTTAGTATTAATTTTAATAAATTGTAAGACATTGGAAATAGACAAACAAACTTATGACAGCCTGGGAAATGGCCTGTATGCAAACCTCAAAACCACCAAAGGAGAAATGCTGGTAAAATTCTTCGACAAAGAATCTCCTGTTACTGTGGCTAACTTTATCGGACTGGCCGAAGGAAAAATCCCTAATGATGCGAAAAAAAGCGGAGTCCCTTTCTACGACGGAATTATTTTTCACCGGGTTATTAAAGATTTCATGATTCAGACCGGAGATCCGCAGGGAACCGGAATGGGTGGTCCGGGATACCGGTTTGAAGATGAAAAAAACGATCTGCATCATACCGGAGCAGGAATCTTGTCTATGGCAAATTCAGGCCCTAACACTAACGGAAGTCAGTTTTTCATTACGGAAGTTCCTACTCCCTGGTTAGACGGACGTCATACCATCTTCGGAGAAGTAATCAAAGGGTTGGATGTCATTGATACTATCGCCCATGTAAAAACCGGAGCGCAGGACAAACCGGTAGAAACCGTAGCCATAGAAAAGGTTTCCATTATAACTAAAGGAGAGGAATATAAAAATTACGATGCGGCCAAATTCTTCGAAGAAAATAAAAACCTGATTTCGGAAAGAAACAAAAAATATATAGAGGAAAAAGAAAAACAGGCTACTGTAAAATTAGAAGAACTGAAAGCCGGTATGACTCAAACTCCGACCGGACTATACTATAAAATTACGGAAAAAGGCAATGGCGCTCAGGCTAAAGCCGGAGATACCGTTTCCGTTCACTATGAAGGCTCTCTGACTAACGGAAATGTCTTTGACTCTTCTTTTGCAAGAAACGAACCGATTGAATTTCCTTTAGGAAGAGGAATGGTTATTAAAGGCTGGGAAGAAGGAATTTCCCTGTTACAGGAAGGAGATAAAGCCGTTTTCTTAATTCCTCCTGCTTTAGGATACGGGGAACAGGGTGCCGGAGGCGGAGTAATTCCTCCTAATGCCTGGCTGCTTTTCAAAGTAGAGCTGGTTAAGACTAAATAGATTTAAAATTCTGAATAATAAAAGGAGATATTTATATATCTCCTTTTTTATTTATTGTTTTTCAAGCTTATTCCTCTATTTTTCTACGTCAGGAATCATGATCCAGATTATCTATACGCAAGAGTGACGGGAATAACTTCATCCAAATCAATGCTATAACTATAGTTCCAATTCCCCCGATCAACACAGCATTTTCCGTACCGAACAGACTGGCCGTTAATCCGGATTCAAATTCACCCAGTTGGTTGGAAGTTCCAATAAATAATTGATTTACCGAACTTACCCGGCCTCTTAATTCATCAGGCGTTTGTATCTGTATAAATGTTGACCGGATTACTACACTGACAATATCGGATGCCCCTAAGAAGAAAAGTGCCACCATAGATAAGCCAAATGATTTAGACAAGGCAAAAACTATTGTTGCCATACCAAAACAAATAACTGCGGCAAACATTTTATGCCCTACATGCTTCCTTAAAGGTCTCCTTGCTAAAAAAACAGATACCACTAATGCCCCCACAGAAGGAGCCGAACGTAAAACTCCGAGTCCGACAGGCCCAATTTTCAATATAGTGCTGGCATATACCGGAAGCAAAGCTGTGGCGCCACCTAACAAGACAGCGAACAAATCAAGTGAAATGGCTCCCAATATGGCCGGCCGGCTTTTAATATAGGCTATTCCAGCAAATAAGTCTTTCATGCTTCGTGCACGTTTCTTTTCTACTACCGGCCGTTTTGCTACCGAAACAAAATGAATCAGGGTTGCAGACAACAAAAATAGGCATCCTATTATAAAGTAAACCGCATAAGATCCAAAAGCATAGAGTATTCCACCCAGACTAGGACCGATAATTACAGCAATTTCAAATGCCGAAGAGGACAAGGCTACCGCCTTAGGAAAGATTTCTTTGCTTACCACATTAGGCAATAAAGATTGCATGGAAGGTCCCTGAAACGAATTTGCCGCACCGAAAATAAAAGAGAGGATTAAAATCATTTCTTTATTAAGCCAGTGTTCGTAACTTCCCAGAGCAAGAAATAAAACAGCAGAGGCTTCAATAATCTGACTGATGAAGATAATAAACTTGCGGTTATATTTATCCGCTAAATGTCCGGAAACAAGGGTAAATAAAAGCATGGGAAGAAACTGAGCCAATCCGACCAGTCCTAAAAACATAGTGGATTTTGTCAGTGCATACATTTGCCATCCGATAACAACAGCAAGCATCTGAAACCCAAAAGCAGTACTCATCCGGCAGGAAAGTAGTATAAGTAGAGATTTGTTTTGAAAGAGGATAGAACTTTTTGATGATTTCATTTTTCTATAAAAATTCTGATTTGAAATAGGTTATTGTCTCTTACTTTTCTGTCTTAATATGTTTCCAAATTTCGCAAAGGTAAAATAATATTAAAATTGTAAACAGTACTAATTCAGATTATTTATATTCTTAAATTCAACTAATTGAAATTAAATAAGATACAACACAAATCTGCTGTTTGGTATTCTTTTTGCTCATAATAAAGAAAGGCGGAGTATATGCCTGTTGTCTTTTCTTCTTCAGATCAGGCATAAGAGGGGTTGTATACTATATAAAACTACCTCAGATGATACACATAAATAGCAAAATTTATCATCCCGAACATTTCATTCCTGTCTATTTTGTCATATTTTTCAATATAATCCGATACCATTGGTTCCGTGTCAAAATCATTTAAGTCTGCATAATCTGATGCTGATTTAGTAAAATATTTTGATTTTATCCCTGAGAATATTTCTGAATACAAATCGTTTTTCAGTTGCCGTAGGTAATCCACCCTATCCTGATTATAATCTCCCAGTTTATAATATTTTAACCGACGTTTTATTTTCTTCTCTGTTTCTTTTTTTTCCGAAAAGTTAAACTCATAAACTAAATCGGTAAAGCAGACAAAGTCATAGGTCGGTTTTTCTTTTTTCAAATTGAAAATGATTTTTACATTAACGTGAGTTCGATATAACTATTAAGTCTAATTATTTTATTTTTTCATTTCTTCTATTTGTTGTTTAGCCCATTCTTTACTGTCCGAATTTCCATGTTTTGCTACTTTTCCATAATATTCTATGGCTTTCTTCTTATTTCCTTTCATTGTGTAACCATAGGCCATATTCCCTAAAACAATATCATCTGTGGGGTTAATCTTTTCTGCCTTGAGTAATGCCTCTAAACCTTTGTCATATTCTTCTGTTAAAAAATAGGTAATAGCCAAATTTGACAAACTCTCCACATGGTCAGGATAAACTTTCAGAACTTCATTAGCGATAACTCTCATATAAGGCAATAAACTGTCATCTCCCGTATTATATAAATCCAGTTGATACGTTTGCAAGGAAGACAAAAAGAATTTCTTCCCGTCAGGAAGCTTCTCATCATTTGTCCATGTCCATTGGTTAGTATTTACCTTGGAATATTGAACTGCTTTTATAATTTCATCCGTAAATTCCTGCCAATATTCTGCCTGCCCGAGTGCATAAATCTTACCAAAGCGCATATCAAGCCTGTCAGGATATAATGTTATTCCTTCATTTATTTTATTTATTCCCTTCCGGAAAACGCTCTCATTAAAAATATTTTTACTTCCGATATACCCCGCTGTCTGATTTAAACTGTCTGTAATTACGAATTTTTCTCCTTGAGGCTCCTTTGTAGTTAAGGTAAGGACTTCCGACATGGATTTTTTATAAAAATAATTATAATAACTGGTAAACAACTCCGGATCCTTCGGATTAGCACTCTCCCACTTCATCAAAACTTCTTTTTGTTTCAAAGTGTCATTAGCCTGAAAATATTTTTGAAAATCTCCCTGAAAAGCTTGGGAAAAGCTAAAATTTACAAAAATTAATCCCGTTAAAATGCAAAATAAATATCTCATAATCATGAACTTTTCTATTTTTCTGGTAATTCTGAAACTTACGACATAAATTCTCTTCCAACAAAAATAAACGATTTTTTATAACCTAAGATGAAATATGACAATCATTAACATCTAAAAAATCAATAATAACTGAAATCAATGAAAATGATAAATGGTAACTACAGGAAAAAAACAGTAAATTTGCGCTTGATCATGATAAAGAATACACCTACCCACTACGGACTATTATTGGCAGTAATAACTTTAGTATTATTTTTTGCCGTTTATCTTTTTTTCAGCGGATTTAATTATTACTCTGTTACCGTTAATATGAATGCCTTTGTGCTTCCCGCCATCTATACGCTGGCAGTCATAATCCTTTTATATAAGAAAACCAATAAAGAAAAACTTTCTTTTGCCGACAGCTTTAAAAATTCCTTTCTTACCCTGTTTATCGGAGGAACAGTGTCTTTTCTGGCCATTGCTTTTTTTCTTAATTATGTAGATGAAGGCGCCCAAACCCTCTTACAGCATCAAAGAATCGAACAGAATTTGCAAAGTGTACATGCCGATTATAAAGAAATAATTGAGCCCTCCCAGGAAGAAACACAACAATATCAGGAAATCGTAAAATATATGCAATCAGATGCAGCCAAAGACGAACCCTTATTCAGCCTCAAAAAATCTTTTATTATTTTAGGTATTTTATATTCATTTTACCTGGTAATATCCTTATTTTTGTCAATATTTTTCAGAACAAGAAACCCTTATGCAACTCTCCCTAGTAATCCCCCTTCTTAATGAAGCTGAATCGCTCAATGAGCTTTTCACACGCATTCGAACTGTTTGCGAAACGGAAGGATATACCTATGAAGTTATCTTTGTGGATGATGGAAGCACCGACGAATCCTGGGATGTAATCACTAAACTTTCCCAAGTTTATCCTCAGGTAAAAGGAATCAAATTTGCCCGGAATTACGGAAAATCACAGGCTCTGAATGCTGCCTTCAGAATCACACAGGGAGAAGT
>JAVBRH010000048.1:0-12988 GCA_031548225.1 Apibacter sp. | reverse complement strand
TGCATTTATTTTTTCATGTAAAAGGCCCGCTCTTCACCGGATAGTTTTTCTATGGCATATCTCAGCATGGTTCGGGGCATTTCTTTATAGTGTTGATCCAAAAACTGACAAAGTACTGTTTTGTCTTTTTTCCCTGCTTCTCTCAACATCCATCCGGTTGCTTTATGAATTAAATCATGTTTATGTTGGAGTAATTTTTCGGAGAGGGTTAAAATATCTGTAAAATCGTTTTCCCTGATAAAGGCATAGGTGGCAATGACGGAAATCCGTTGTTCCCATAAATCCGTACTGTCTGCCAGTTTATATAAGACGGAACGGTCCTTGTCTTTTAAATATCCCCCCACAACATCTCTGGCACTCAGGTCAACCAGATCCCAGTTGTTGATATGCCGGGTATGGGAAAGGTAGAAATCGTAAATATTTTTTCTTTCTTCTTCGATTTTAGCCTTTTTGAACTTTTCAACCAAAATGAGCAAAGCACACATCCGGCATTCGTGATATTCGCTTTGCAAAGGCTTTTCAACTTCTTTAAGAGAGAGATTCCAGTTTGCTTTGGCTACTTTCCGGATATCGGGAACCACCACACCCATAAATTTATCTCCTTCTCCATATTCTCCTTTTCCTGTTTTGAAAAAATAGGGGAGAAATTCTTTTTTCTGGGGATTGAAATAAACCTGAAGTTGTTGTTCTATGGAAACCATGGTGTTAATAAGCTCGGGCAAATAAAACTCTCTTTTTGGAAGGTTTTCCGGAATAAATACACACTCCGTCCTCTTCTACGGCATCCAGAGGAATGCAACGGATGGTAGCTTTGGTTTCGTCCTTTATTTTTTCTTCTACTTCTGAGGAACCATCCCAATGTGCGGAAACAAAGCCGCCTTTTTCATCCAGCACTTTTTTAAATTCTTCGTAGGTATCTACTTTAGTAATCAGGGAATCCCGGTGAGTTTTTGCTTTATTAAAAATATTTTGTTGAATTTCCTGCAATAAGTTCTGGATATGTTCTGTCAGATTTTCTATCGGGTGGGAATGTTTTTCCAATGTGTCTCTGCGTGCAATTTCCACCTGATTGTTTTCCAAATCTTTAGGTCCTATGGCAATTCGTACAGGGATTCCTTTCAGCTCGTATTCGTTGAATTTCCATCCCGGTTTGTATTCTGTTCGGTCATCGTATTTAACAGAAATTCCTAATTTCTGAAGTTGGGATTTCAGGTCGGATGCCAGTTGAGAGATGGCTTCCAGTTGTTCATCTGTACGATGAATAGGGACAATCACTACCTGAATGGGAGCGATATTCGGAGGGAGAATTAATCCGTTGTCATCGGAATGGGACATAATCAAAGCTCCCATCAGACGGGTGGAAACTCCCCAGGAGGTCGCCCACACATATTCCTGAGTTCCTTCTTTGGACTGATATTTTACATCGAAAGCTTTGGCGAAATTCTGTCCTAAGAAATGAGAAGTTCCTGCCTGCAAGGCTTTTCCATCCTGCATCATGGCTTCGATACAGTAGGTTTCTTCAGCTCCGGCAAATCTTTCGGCAGGAGATTTCACTCCTTTAATTACGGGCACTCCCATAAAGTTTTCTGCAAAATCGGCATATACGTCCAGCATTTTTTCCGCTTCTTCCACCGCTTCTTCTTTGGTGGCATGTGCGGTATGGCCTTCCTGCCATAAAAATTCGGAAGTACGAAGGAATAAACGGGTTCTCATTTCCCATCGAACCACATTGGCCCATTGATTTACCAGAATAGGTAAGTCCCGATGGGATTTTACCCAGTTTTTATAGGTATTCCAGATGATGGTTTCCGAGGTGGGACGCACGATGAGTTCTTCTTCAAGTTTTGCATCTGGATCCACAATAACTCCGCTTCCATCCGGAGCATTTTTCAACCGGTAATGGGTAACTACAGCACATTCTTTGGCAAAACCTTCCACATGGTCGGCTTCTTTAGACAGGTAAGACTTAGGTATAAATAACGGAAAATAGGCATTCTGATGTCCGGTATCTTTGAACATCTGATCCAATTGGTGCTGCATTTTTTCCCAGATGGCATATCCGTAGGGTTTGATAACCATGCAGCCTCTGACTCCTGAATTTTCTGCCATATCGGCTTTGATAACCAGTTCGTTATACCATTTACTATAGTCTTCTTGTCTTGATGTAAGTGTTGCCATATTATGTTTGCTGTAATTTTAAACCTTTGACATGTTAATTTGTCATATATATAGGATGATTAATTTTGTTAATTGGTACGACTTTTGTATTTTTATTAACAAATACTAGTTTAATTATTCATTGACAAAAGTAAAATTTATAAACTACTAAAAAAAATATCATGAAGAATATTAATAACAATTGGGGGAGACTTTCGATGATAACAGCGATTTCCCTGTTATTATCGGGTTCTTTAACTTCATGTTATGTGGGTCAGACATCCTATGCAGGTGAGGATAGTGTGTACTATAATTCCAGGGCTGATCAAGCTCCGAAGAAAAAAAGTGCTCCACAATCTTACGGATATGTGTATGATGATGGCAATTCACAAAGTAATGAGGGAGAAGTGCGAATAGGTAAAAAGTATATAGATCCGAATGATAATGCAAGCGATCTGCTGTATTCAGACACTAGTTCCAGTGTTAATTCCGGTACCTCTTCTTATAACAATAATGACGGATGGGGAGATGATGCAGGAACGGTAATAAATAATTATAATTATTACGGCAGCGGATATTATGGAGGATATTATCCATATTCCAGCTGGAACTGGGGTGTTTCCATAGGTTTCGGCTGGGGATGGGGCTGGTCTAACTGGGGCTGGAACTCTTATTGGGGATCTTCCTGGGGCTGGAGTTATCCGGGAAGCTGGTATTACCCTGGAGGGTATTATCCAGGCGGATATTACCCGGGGTACTATCCACGATATTATAATAATCCGTACTATTACGGAGGTCATTATGGCCCGCGTCCTAGCAGTGTTGTGTATGGAAGAAATACGACCAGTTTAGGTAGAGCCTATTCTTATTCAAGAGGACAACAAGTTTCGGAGATTCAAAGACAGACTACACGAAATAATATTATATCAGGAAGGAGTGGAGTGAGTTCAAGAGGCGCTATAAATTCCGGCTCAACAGGATACGGAACCGTAGGAGGAACGAGAGGGGCTACAAGAATTGGAGATAATACCAGTGGAACGTCAGGAGGCTCAAGAAGTACTTATCCTAACAATGGAAATAATAGCGGAATAAGCAGAGGTACTCAGGGAGGTACTATTAATAGTGGAACGACCGGCGGTGGTATATCCAGAGGCAGTTCTTCCAACAGCGGAACCATAGGAGGAAGCAGAGGTACTCAAATACAAGGAGGAACTAATAATAGTGGAACAACTGGAGGAATAAACAGAGGTACGCAGGGAGGTACTATTAATAGTGGAACAACCGGTGGTGGTGTGTCCAGAGGCAGTTCTTCCAATAGTGGAACCATAGGAGGAGGATCCCGTTCTTCATCCCCATCTTATTCTCCGCCTAGTTCAGGTAGTCGTGGAGGTTCTATGGGTGGAGGTTCCATAGGCGGCGGAAGCCGTGGTGGAAGCTTCGGAGGCGGTTCTACAGGTGGTGGCATGAGTGGAGGCAGTCGTGGTGGCGGAAGCTTTGGCGGTGGAAGAAGATAATTACTATATTTATATTATATATTAAGAATAATTAAAACAATATGAATAAAAAACTGATATGTGGAATTGTCCTTTTGGCACTAACCCAACTGGGCAAGGCTCAGGTTTTTGATCCTCTTTCCATGTCTGACGCTTTAAATGCATACGATGGTAATTTCAATACTTCCGGAACCGCAAGATATAGCGGTATGGGAGAATCCATGGGAGCATTGGGAGGAGATATGAGCGCTGTGGAAACCAACCCTGCGGGATTGGGGATTTTCAGAAATTCAGTAGCTAATGTGACTTTAGGAGTGCTGTCAAACAGGAACAATGCTTCCATGTTTAACTCTTACAGTAATACAGATACCAATTTTAACTTTTCCAATGCCGGTTTTGCTTTGGCGTTGGGGAACGATGTGGATAAATTTAAAATAAATCTGGGGACGAATTATTCTTACCAAAGGATTGATAATGATGTACTATTCCCCTATAATGAAAACTTTGCTTATACTATAGATGGAGAGGATTTTGATTTTGAAAGTTATCAGCAATATACCAGCGGATATAAATCCAAGTTGAAGTTTAGCATTGCCGGGAATTATGATGATAAGATTTATTTCGGTTTGGGATTGGACTGGCATTACCTGAGCATGGACAGAAGTGATTATTATGAGGATAGATTGATTTCAAATAATAGTATAGGAGGATTTTACAGACAGGGAACTCCTTATTACGAGGAGGCAAATGGTTTTGGCTTATCTGTAGGGGTTATCGGTAAGATACTTCCCGAATTTCGTCTGGGAGCTGCGTATCATTCCCCTATCTGGTGGTCTGACATAAGCACGGGATATAATGCTTTTGAGTCTTATACAGATGCTTCAGGTAATCTGGATTGGGATATTTATTACGGATATTATAATCAGAACAGACTGACTGCACCGGGTAATGTAGTGCTGAGTGCTGCTTTTGCTTCTGATATTATCAATGAAAATAACTCATTGGGAGTGAACTTTGACTTTATTAATTATTTTAACAAGGATTATAATTTCAAAAACGGGCCGAGTTATTCTTTGAATAATTCTTTTGTTGACGATTATATGAGAAATTCCCAGGAGTATAGATTAGGGGTGGAATATAGATATAAAGAACTGAAATTACGGGCAGGATATGCCTATGTTTCTTCGCCAATCAAAGATAACAGTGTAGAAGGATATAATTATGAAACCGGTATGGATTACACTACAGTGAAGAATTATCTGGCAGGAGAAAAAAATAAACTTTCTTTCGGTGTAGGATATGATGTAGGACCTTTCTTTGCAGATTTTGCTTACCAGTTTATAAAAACAGACTATTATACTTCTTTTTCGGGAGCCTATTACAATGACACAGAAGTAAGAAATTTCGGACCTGGAACAGATGGAGTGTTATCTCCTATGTCTGATGAAGTTACTTTCGGTAAGGTGAAGAATACTCAAAATAATTTTGTATTGACCTTAGGAATGAGATTTTAAAATTAGAAATAGATTATCAGATAAAAAACTCCTCATTTTTAAATGAGGAGTTTTTATTTGCAATTTATTTTTTGTTTTCTTTTAATAAATCCCGGATTTCGGTAAGCAATGATTGTTCCGGAGTAGGAGCAGCTGGGGGCTCTTCTTCTTTTTTCTTCTTGTTTAAGGTATTAATTCCTTTTATAATCAAGAATAGACAGAAGGCGATAATGATAAAGGAAATACAGGTGGAAATAAAATTTCCGTATTTGACTGCAGTTCCCGGAATAGTCAGTTTGGACAGGTCATCCAGGTTTGCTGCTTTTAACGCAGGAGTTAAAACTAAAGGAGTAATAATATCATCTACGAGAGAAGATATGATTTTACCAAAAGCCCCTCCGATAATTACCCCGATAGCCAAATCAATAACATTGCCCCGTAAGGCAAATTCTCTAAATTCTTTAATAAAACCCATAACTATTTAATTTTCAGCAAAAATACTAATTTTTGTTATAATACATTAAGAAATCAAAGTTCAAATACTATTCCAAAAACAAGACCTTTCCTGTTATTTAACAGAGTTAGCTGTTAAGCTTATTTGTAGGTCAAAATCCTCACCAATAAACATGTCTTTTGTTCCTGTATAGGTAATTCCGAAATCCTGGCGTTTAACAGAAAATTTTTCCGTATTTAAAAAAATCGTGTTGTCTTCTGTTCTTATGTTGGCTTTTACGAGAATGTCTTTGCTGATGTTTTTTAATTTTAAAGTACCCTTGATTTCTGTATTAAAATCGGAAGCTCCTTCTATTTTTTGGGAAGAAGTGATCGTGAAAGTAGAAAGAGGATAGGTATTAGTGTCGAAAAAATCTTTGCTTTTCAAAAGGTCTGTTAGTTTTTTATTTTGATTGGTATCTTCTAAATCTTCATCTTGTAAAGAAGACAGATCGGCGGTTAAAGTTCCGCTTTCCGGCAGGCCGTGGTTAAAAATCAAAGTTCCTTCTTTTAGTTTCATGGTTCCAAAATGATTTAAATTCAGGGATTTCTGTACTTTATAACCGGTCCATTTGATTTTGCTTTTGGTTGTATCTAATTGGTATTCTTTCTGTTCCGAAACAGAAGGGGAAGAGGTGGCGATTTCCTGCTGGGTAGATGTCCGGGAGGAATCTTTACAGGAAATAATAGAAAATAAGATAATTAGCAAACCCAAAAGCACATTTTTCATTATTAAAATTTTAAATTTGTAAAAAGTATTTTAACTTATTAACGAATAAGTTAGGAGTTATCATATGTTTTAGCGTAATAATTTTAACCTTAAAAAGTATTTATGTTAGAAGTAAAAAACCTGTCTTTTTCCTATGTAACGGATAGAAAAGTGATTCATTCTCTTTCTTTTGAACTGGAACAGGGTAAAATGATGGCGTTGATAGGAGAGAGCGGAAGTGGAAAAAGTACTGTTTTAAAACTGATCTACGGATTGCTGGATTGGGAGGAGGGGGAAATTTATTACTTTAACAGGAAATTAACCGGGTTTAAAGGGAATCTGGTTCCCGGAGAACCGGAATTTAAATATCTGGAACAGGATTTCGGGTTGATGCCCTACGCTACCGTAGGGGAAAATGTAGGGAAGTTTCTGTCCAATATAGATATGGAAGAAAAACAGGAAAGGATTATGTTCCTGCTGAATCTGGTGGAGATGGGGGAATATATAGATGTAAAAGCAGCCTATTTAAGCGGAGGACAAAAACAGAGGGTGGCATTGGCGAAAATATTAGCTCAGACCCCTTCGTTGTTATTACTGGATGAGCCGTTTTCTCAGGTAGATACATTCAAAAAAAACATCTTAAAAAGAGCGGTGTTCGACTTTGCCAGAGAAAATAATATTTCGGTTATTCTGGCTACCCACGATATAGAAGATGCATTAGCTTATGCAGATGAGATGATTATTGTGAAAGACGGAAATATTATTCAGAAAGGGGAACCTTCCTTTGTTTATAAGAATCCTAAAAATGAATATGTAGCCAATTTATTCGGGGAAACCAATGTGTTCGGGAAAGAGGTTTTCCCGGAGTTATTCGATGAGATTACTGAGGATAAGATTTTGGTTTATCCTCATCAATTGGTAGTTTCCGATAGCGGATTGCCGGTAAAAGTGCTGAAAAGTTATTTTCAGGGGAGCCACTATTTAGTGGAAGTCATAAGTAAGTCCCATCGTATTTGGTTTATAAGCAACCGTTTTTTTTCTACAGGAGAAGAGTGTTTTCTTCAAATCCGGGACTATCAAAAAGAAGCGTAATCCCCCCAAAGGGGAGTCTCCTTTCCGGAGGATGTTCTTGTAAAGGAATGACAGTATTGCGTTTAGTCTGTCATTCTGAACAGAGTGAAGCGGAGTGAAGAATCTCTATTTAGATATAAGAAGTAAGATATAAGGTTATCATCGTAATTCTAAGTTCTAACTTAATTGAGATTCCTCCTTCATCGAAAGCACATAGTCATTCAGTCATTCAGTCATTGGCATACTAATCCATTACTGTTAATGGCCTCCTCCGGAGTGTATACTTCCTTTTTTGGGTTTTATCAGCAACATAAATGGAACACAAAGCAGAAATAAAACTCCCAGGTATAAAAAGATATCCATATAGGAAAGGATTGTAGCCTGTTTGGTTACGGAAAGGTCTAATAACTGATAAGCTTTACTTTCCGCTATATTGGAAGCAAATCCCTTGCTCATAAACATCATTTTGAATTGCTGTAATCTTTCCTGTACTATAGCACTGGAAGTATCCAGATGGGAAACGAGATCCATCCGGTGTTTATCGCTTAACCGGGAAATCATAGTGGTAATAATGGCTATACCGAAAGAACCTCCCAATTGACGGTTCATTCCTGTCATGGCAGCTCCTTCTCCGATTTCTCTTCCTTTTAAGGTAGACAGGGACAAAGTGGTGATAGGAACGAATAATAGTCCCAATCCGACCCCTCTGACCACTAGTGGCCAGAAAAAGGCGTCTGCACCGGTGTTTGAAGTAATGATATGGTAGCACCAGTAACTATAAAGAAAGAATATGGTGAAACCAATAGACACTAAATACTTCTGTGGAACTCCGGCTTGTAGCATCCTTCCGATAATAGGCATCATAAAACCGGTCATAAGGGAACTCGGGATCAGTAACATTCCCGCCTGTGTGGCCGTCCATCCCAGAATCGATTGAGTGTAGATAGGAATAATAAAGGTAGAACCGTATAATCCGAATCCTAATATAAAGGTAAGAATAAAACCGATTCTAAGATTGAAATTTTTCAGTACTCGGAGGTTAACCACGGGATAATCATATACCAATTCTCTCCATATGAATAGGATGATTCCGAAAAAGGCAATAATACTCAAAATCAAAATAGTGGAATCGTTGAACCAATCATCCTGTTGTCCGTGCTCCAGAACAAATTGCAGGGAACCTATGGATATTGCCAGAAGAAATATTCCAATCCAGTCCACTTGGTTTGCCTTCAATTTGGCTCCGAATTTCGGACTTTTCACAAAGTTCAGAGACAGAATTACAGCTATGATTCCCAAGGGAATGTTGATGTAAAATATATAAGGCCAGGAGTAATTATCTACAATATATCCGCCTAACGGAGGCCCTAAGGTAGGTCCTACAATTACTCCCATTCCATAAATGGCCTGAGCCATTCCCCTTTTAGCTAAGGGGTAGATTTCTGTAATAATAGTCTGTGCGGTTACCAGTAAAGCTCCGCCGCCTAATCCCTGTATGAAACGGAAAGCGACCAGTTCCCATAAATTAGTAGCATTCCCGCAAAAGAAAGAGGCCACAGTGAAAATAATGATGGATCCGGTAAAATAATTTTTCCTTCCGAATTGTTGTCCCAGCCAGCCAGTCATAGGAATAATGATTACGTTGGCAATGGCATATCCGGTAACAACCCAGGCCACATCATTAATAGTTACTCCTAAACTTCCCTTCATGTCGTTCAGGGCAACATTGACAATCGTTGTATCCACAATCTCTAACAGGGCGCAAAGTACGGCTAAAAAGGTGATCAAGGCTCTTCGCCAGCCGTATTCCACCAAACTATCCTGATCTTCCATCTTTATCTTTGTAAGATTTAATAATTAAATAAGGCTGATTCTTATTTTGTTTCTACATCCACAACTACATTCATTCCGGGACGAAGGAGTTTCAGCATTTCGTCTTTGGTGTCAGTAAATTCAATTTTTATGGGAATTCTCTGTACTACTTTTACAAAGTTTCCGGAAGCATTGTCTGGTGGAAGAAGGGCAAATTTTGAACCGGTTGCCGGAGCAAAGGAAGTCACTTTTGCCCGGAATTTATGATTCGGATAGGCATCGACAGAGATTTCCGCCATTTGTCCCGGACGTATTTTATCCATTTGGGTTTCCTTGAAATTGGCTACGATCCAGACTTTTTGTCCTACCAGATTAAATAAAGATTGTCCGGGCTGTACAAACTGCCCCACTTGTAAATTGATTCGGGAAACATAGCCGTCCACAGGAGCGATGATTATAGTATAGCTCAGGTTGAGTTTAGCGCCATCTACGGCTGTCTGACTTTTAGTGTAGTTGGCTTGTGCTACCTTTATTTGCTGGGAAGAAGCATTGGTTTGTGTACGAGCAACATTCGTTTGGTGCATGGCTGCCGCCTGTTGATCCTGTGCCGCTCTTAACTGGGCTTCCGCAGATTGTTTGGCAGCTAAAGCCTGTTCGTATTGTTGTTTGGTAATGGAGTGATCTTTATATAGATTGGCATATCGTTCAAAGTCATTGTTAGCTCTCCACAAGTTTATCTTGGCAGTTTCAATGTTGGCTCCCAGGGTTTTTTCCTGTGCCTGCGAAACAGGGATGCTAGATTGTGAAGAAACTTCTCCTGCTTCTGCTAAAGAGATATTGCTTTCTGCTATCTGAACGCCTGCTTCTGCTTCCGACAGCCGAACTCTGTAATCGTGGTCGTCAAGGATAATAAGAGTGTCGCCTTTACGGACGTATTGATTATCCTTTACCCGTATTTCTTTTATGTATCCGGAAACTCTCGGAATCACTCCTGTGATATCACTTTCCAGCTGGGCATCATCGGTTTCCTGATGCTGCTGGGCGTGCAGGTATTTCATTATTCCGAAGCCTCCGCCGAGTACAATTAGTACAGTCAATATGATGATAAATCGGATATTGGTTTTCTTTTTATTTGTAGCCATTGTTATGTTCTTGGATTTTATTAGTATTAATTTATTGTTGTGAAATAAGTCCTGCTTGTTTTAAAAGTGTGTAATAAGTCAGTAAAACATCGGCTTTCCCATTAGCCTGATTGAGTGCAGCCTGTAACTGCTCCAGATTTGCATTTAGTAAATCGTCCGTATTGGCTAACCCGTTGTCGTGTTTGTTTTTTACGATCCGGTAATTTTCATCGGCTTGTTCCAACGCCTTGTCGTACACATGAGTCTGGTCAATGCTGTAATTATATTCCTGGTAAGCAGAATGTATCTGGTTTTTTATCCGGTCGTCCAGGATAGCGAGATTATCCTGTACCTGCTGTACCTGGTTTTTGGCAGAGGCTACCGCACTTCTGTTTTTAAACAGGGAAGCTAAATTATATTTTATTCCTAATCCGGCATTGGTAGCATTTTGCATACTTCCCAGATTATGTATGTCTACATATATATATCCACCGGATAACGCTATCTGCGGATAATAATCTCCTTTAGCTATTTCCACGTTTTTTCTTGCAATTTTATCCTGAAAGTCCAGTACCTGATATTCTTTTCTGTTATCATCGGCCTTAGAAAGATAATCCTCCTCAGAAATGGCATCAGGGCGATAGTCAAAGTCCAGTTGCGGATCTATTACAGTGTTTTCGGGAAGTCCTAATAATAAATCCAGGTTATAGTTAATCACATTAAAATTCTTTTTGGTTTCCATAAGGGCAAGCTCTATATTGGATTCCTGCAATTGGACCCTTAATAAGTCGTTTCTTGCGACCATGCCATTTTTTTCGAGATTTTGGAAATCTTTTGTGTTTTGTTTAGCTTCTTCTAGGTTTGCTTCTACGACCTTCCGGGCCTGTTTGGTTTTATACAGGTTTACAAAAACCTCTATTGCCTGCATTTCCACATCATCTTCCTGTACGGAATAATTTGCTTCCTGTAACTGTTGATTGTATTTGGCTACGGCTATTCCGTTGGTTATCTTGAAACCTGAAAATAGGGGAACGGAAAGGGCAGCCTGTCCTACCAGGGCATAATCAGGGGTAGGCATAGCTCCCGATCCGGAAGAAACAGGTATATCCAGTTTCATTTTTGTCGTATTAAACAGGTATAATCCCTGTCCCGTAATGTTTAAGTCGGGGAGACGCTGGTTTTTTGCCTGTTCTATCTGGAATTTGGCGTTTTCTAATTGTGTCTTTGATAGTTTTAAAAGTTTACTATTCTCTTTGCTTAGAGAAATTACTTCCTGGAGTGTCAGGGGTTTTGTTTGTTGTGCATTCACCTTAGGCAATATGCTTAACATTAAGATCAATAATAATTTTTCAGCATTCATTTTTGTTTCCTAACATTAAAGAAATCATTAATTTTAAATATGTTTTTATTTTATTTGTTATAAAAGGCACTTTGTTGCTTTCTGTAAATTCGCCAGACCAAAATTGTCCGGGATAGGTTGAATTTCTAAGAAAGAAAAAGATAGTTCCCAGCATGCTTCCCACTAATATTTCCAACTCTCCTTTAGGGGTAAATATCTTTTTTTCAATGCCGTCTTTTATCATTTCATGGAAGATCCGGACTAAAAGAGAATGAAATTTTTTTATTTCGTTAATGCAGCTTTTTTTAGCTTTGGTGTTTTGGGACATAACTTCGTAAAGCGGATGAAACAGGAAGATATTATCAACACAATGGTCGACCATAATTTCTATCTTATCTCCGGGAGAAGTGTCTTCAGGCAATTCTTCATATGCCTTTTCCAAATTTTCGGTTACCTTGGTAATCCGGTATTTGAAAAGTTCCTCTATCATTTTATCTTTGGAACCGAAATAGTAAGAAATCATCGCCACATTGATTTTAGCAGCTTTTGAAATCTTTCTGATAGAAATATTGGTAAATCCTTCTTTATTAATCAGGCTTTCTACAGTTTCTAAAATATCAATTTTTTTCTGAGATATTTTCATCGGTTTAATAAGACGATAGCAAAGGTAAATAAAAACTCAACTAAATTAAACAAACGTTTAATTAATTTTTTTTATAATGCCATTAGTTTTTTGAAAATATTTATCGTATTTTTCAGTTATAAGTTTAAAATAGTTTTGTTTAGGTATCGGCAGATGTGAAGAAAACATTCGTTTAATTGTACAAAATCGTTTATCTGCCGAATTATTTTTTATTTTTGTAAGACATTAGTAGAAAGTTTACTATACAATAATGGAAAGAAGATTTGATAATGTTATTTCTTTGGACCGGCAATAAATTACATATGAACCATAAGATCTTTTATGAACATGAACTACACTTTGGAATTACAGAAAATACAGATTAAAATTGATGAGACCAACGACTCATCCGAGATTAGGCAACTGTTAAAACAGGCTATAGAGATAGCAGATAATCATAATGATTTGTATGAAGGAATAGACTTACGATATCAGTTGATGGATGAAATGGACAATGCGGATCAACGAATTCCGATATTAAAACAAGCTATACAATTAGCTGATGCCAATCAGGATTTGCAGGAAGCGTTTGATTTGAGGATACAGCTTATTCAGGAAGAAAATGACACCTCTCATTGTACGGATAGTTTTTCTGCTATCACCTGGCTGCTGGAGGCAG
>JAVBRH010000303.1:0-5086 GCA_031548225.1 Apibacter sp. | reverse complement strand
TTTGTTTTGTGTTGGGTTTTTTCTAATGTTAGTTTATTTTGATTTTTTCTCCCAAATATCTAGGTTGTTTATTAGTTAAAAAATCTATAAATACCTTAACCCGGGCTAATTTTTCCCGTACCATAGTTCTAAATCCATAGTAACTAGTCACATCCTGCGCATTAAACCCCACAACATCCCAACCATAATGTTTTGCGATGAATATAGCCCTTTCATTGTGGAATTTTTGGGATATAATGGTAAATTTCTCTTGTCCGAAAATTTCCTTCATTCGTATAACAGAATCCAACGTTCTGAATCCTGCATAATCCAAGTAAATATTATCAGAAGGAATTCCTGATGCAATCAGATCTTTTTTCATATCTTCAGTTTCATTGGCTTCTTTAGTACTGTTATCTCCACTTACCACAAATACTCTTACCTTTCCTGCATCATATAATTGCTTTGCAGCCTGAATTCGGTAGACAAAATATAAATTATCATCTCCGTTTTCTAATTTCTTGGAAGTGCCTAATACAAGGCCTGCCTTATTATCAGGAACTTGCTGAACATTATCGAAAATAAATTCCTTAGTCTGGTTTGAAACCCGTTTATCTGCTGTTACAATAACTATCAAAAATAACAGGCATATTATTCCCAGGACTATTCTGAATTTCCTGTTTTTCGTCACTTTTTTTATTCTCATTGAAAAGTAAAATTACTTATTTTCTTTTTGAATGTCTTTATAAAGATAGGGATTCAAATCTGCATGAAGGATATATTTTCCGTCAGAAACGGCGTGTTTTATACTTTTCTCCGGAACTGAGTACCCTAAAACCTCTGTCAGAATGTAAACCGTATTGGAACTGTTGAGCAACCGAGTTTCTTTATCTATATATTGAGATACGATGGAATCTGCCGGATCCGTACTTTTATTAATGGTTACATAAGGAATTTCGAACTGATGGGCGCCATATCCCATAAAACCATGACCTAGCCCGATGTTTTCTCCATGATCTGAAAAATATAGGATGAAATAAGATTTGTCCTGTTGTACAGTTTGATAAATTTTTTGGATCATCCGGTCTGTATGATGTATGGATCGGTCATAATTAACCACTACATCATTGTCGTCTCCCGGAATTCCCTGTTTGTCTATTTTATCCAGCATACCTTCGTAAGGCATATGACTTCCGAGTAAGTGAATTACAAAAAATTGTTTTTTATCTGTTTTATATTTACTCTTGACGATATTTATCAGATCAAAATCATTGGAAGTAAAAGTATCGTTTTCAGGAAAATAGTTGGATTGAGCTGTTGAAGAGATATATCCGACATAACTGTCATACAATCCCATTTTATTCTGATTGGAAATCCAGATTGTTTCATATCCGGCATCATTAGCCAGTTCAATAATGTTTTTTTCTTTAAAGTATGGTTCCCGGGCAAATGGGGTGGAAAAACTTAACGACAATCTGATGGCTTCTCTTGTAATGGGCGCTGCACTGATACCATTATAATAATTGAAATCGACACTTTTATCGTGGTGTAAACTATCCAGAAACGGAGTAGTGGAGATTTTGTATTCATACAGGGAATAGTGTTCCTGCCATGAACTTTCCCCTAAAACCAAAAATATTTTATTAGGGGTTTCTTTCTTAGTTTGTAAATGGATTCCCTCGGGAAGAACCCGCTGATCATTTTTGTAATTTTTGAATTGCCACATTTCATAATGATAGGCCACTACAGTTATAAAATCATTGTACATCAGAGGCATGCAGGAGGAGGTAATCCTTTGTGTTACTAAAAGTGGTTTATTTTTAAACTCTTCTCCGAAGCCTTTCATCGTTTTTATGACGAAAGTGAAGACTATAGGGATAAATATTCCCAGGTAAATGAATAAAATGAGTAAGGTGGTTTTTCTAGATATTTTTATATGTTTCAACTCTTTTTGAGCCAGAAATACCAAAAGTAAAGTTGCAGAGAATAATAGTATTGCCGGAAAAAGTGCATTTTCCAGGGCACCTGAAGCTTCTCTTGCATTTGTTTCCCAAATGGAGGCCATGCTCCCCATGAGTAGGGGATTGTGGAAAAAATAGGCAAAATAGGCATCAAAGGCAATAATGAATGAAAGGATAACAGTAAGAACTTGTGTATATTTTGTTTTCGATAAGATAATCAATATTAAAATAAGAGTTAGCGCACTGGGTATGGATATGAAATTTGCCCTTAAAAATCCGTTGTGGCTAAACATAATACAGATACTTAAGAAATAAAGGACACAGAGTAAAGTAAATTTATAATGAAATAAGAATTTTAAGAACCTGAACATAAATAACTTCTTTATCAAGTACAAATATACGAAAATTGAAAATAAGTACATTAAATTTCAATTTTCGCAAAAAAATGATTTAAAAAATAGTTGAATAAAGAAATTGTAAGAATTAATTATAAAAAAAGCAGTAAGAATAAACTTACTGCTATAGGATATTTTTGTATGTAATCGATTAAAGTTTCAATTTTTTCTTAACTTCAACTTCCTCAAACACTTCCAGTAGATCGCCTATCTGAATATCGTTGTAATTTTTAATATTCAGTCCGCAGTCGTAACCTTTGGTTACATCTTTTACATCATCTTTAAACCTTTTCAGACTTTCGAGCTCTCCGGTATGGACAACAATACCTTCCCGGATAATCCGTATTTTGGAGTTTCGGGTAATTTTCCCGTCTAAAACCATACATCCGGCAATAGTTCCTACTTTGGATATTTTAAAGGTCTCCCGGATTTCTACATTTCCGATTATCTGTTCTTTGATTTCCGGTGATAACATTCCCTCCATTGCTTCTTTTACCTCATTGATGGCATCGTAAATGATGGAATACATACGGATTTCAATTTCCTCTTTTTCCGCCAGGTCTTTGGCGCTTAAGTTAGGGCGAACATTAAATCCTATTAATATGGCATCAGAGGCGGCAGCCAGAAGAACATCAGATTCGGTAATCTGACCTACTCCTTTGTGTATGATATTTACCTGTATCTGGTCGTTGGATAATTTTTGCAGGGAATCGGTCAAGGCTTCTACAGAACCGTCCACATCTCCTTTGAGAATTATGTTTAGTTCTTTGAAATCACCCAATGCAATTCTTCTTCCAATTTCGTCCAGTGTAATATGTTTCTGAGTTCTGATGGATTGTTCCCTCAGTAATTGTCCTCTTTTGTTGGCAATTTGTTTGGCTTCTCTTTCATCTTCAAAAACCCGGTCTTTATCTCCAGCTGTCGGAGCTCCGTCTAATCCTAAAACAGTTACCGGAACGGAAGGTCCCGCCTGTTTCATCGGATTTCCTCTTTCATCCAGCATGGCTCTTACCTTTCCGTGGTTTTTTCCGGCAAGTAAGTAATCTCCAACATTTAGGGTTCCACTTTGTATCAAAATGGTGGAAACATATCCCCGTCCTTTATCCAATGAGGCCTCAATGACAACTCCGTTAGCCAGTCTTTTCGGGTTTGCTTTTAAATCTAAGATTTCTGCTTCCAGTAAAACTTTTTCCAGTAGTAAATCTACATTGTTACCAAATTTTGCAGAAATTTCCTGAGACTGTATGTTTCCTCCCCAGTCTTCGACCAGCAAATTCATTTGAGATAGTTCTTCTTTTATTTTATCCGGATTGGAAGTGGGTTTATCTATTTTGTTGATGGCAAAAATCATAGGAACTCCGGCAGCCTGTGCGTGGCTGATTGCTTCTTTGGTCTGTGGCATGACGTTATCATCCGCGGCCACTACGATAATTGCTAAATCCGTTACCTGAGCACCTCTGGCACGCATTGCGGTAAAAGCCTCGTGTCCGGGTGTATCCAGAAAAGTTATTTTTTGACCGTTGGATAATTTTACATTATATGCCCCTATGTGTTGGGTAATACCTCCGGATTCTCCGGCAATTACATTGGCTTTTCTTATATAGTCCAGCAGGGAGGTTTTTCCATGGTCAACATGTCCCATTACTGTTACAATAGGAGCACGTGGGATTAGGTCTTCAGGATTGTCAACTTCTTCTTCGGTAGCAGATTCTTCAACTTCCGCATCTGTAAATTCTATTTTATATCCGAATTCGTCAGCTACCAGAACCATAGTATCGGCATCCAACCGCTGATTCATGGTTACCATTACTCCCAGGGAGAAACATGCGGAGATAATCTCTGTCGGAGCAACGTCCATTAAGCTTGCCAGTTCGTTTACTGTAATAAACTCCGTTACCTTTATTGTGTTATCTCTGCTTTCCTGTTCAAACTGTTCTGCTTCTTGTTCTCTTCTCTGAATTCTTTTATCTCTTCTGAATTTGGAGCTTTTGGATTTTCCACCTTTAGAAGTCAGTTTTTCTAACGTTTCTTTTATTTGATTTTTTACTTGTTCATCTGTAAGTTCAACCGGGCGGACATTTCTGTTGCTCGTATATCCTCTTCTATTACCCTGATTGTTGTTTCCTCCTTTTTTGAAATTCTTATTTTTGTCTTGTCCGGTTCCCGTTCCCGTTCCTCCTTTTTTATCTCCATTGATGGTCTGGGCAACAGCATTAACATCTACTTTGGAGTCTTTTACAATTCTTTTTCTTTTCTTTTTTTCTGCGGAATCGTCTTTAACGGTTTTTTTAGGTTTCTGAAATTGAGATAAATCAATTTTTTGACCTGTCATCTTCGGACCATCCAGCTTTTGGTATTGTGTAGTTATTTTTTCCGGTTCCTCGGTTTCCGGTCCTTTGGTTTCCGGTTCTTCTGGTTTTTTCTCTTGTTCTGTTTTCTCCGGAAGGATGTTTTTTTCTACTTTTTCCTGTACAGGTTCTTTTTTCTCTTCTTTTTTCTTTTCAGGTGTTTCTTCCTTTGGTTTTTTTACAGGATGAGTAGGTTCTTTGGATCTTTCCAATTCTTCCGGCGACATTTTACCAACAATCTTAACTCCCACTTTCTCAGTTGCTTCTTCTTTTTCAGTTTCTGCAGGGGAAGAAGCAGGCATTTCTTCTTCCGGTTTTTCCTGAGGTATGTTTGTTTTAACTTTTGGGGTATCTAAGTCTATTTTGCCCAAGGTTTTAGGTTTTGAAATCTCGTCTGCTTTTG
>JAVBRH010000014.1:0-8823 GCA_031548225.1 Apibacter sp. | reverse complement strand
GAATCTTTGTAATACGAGGATAATAAACAGAATAAAGCTAAATTACAATATTTTAAAGACCCTTACTCTATCTTATAAGCAAAAACTATGAAATATCTAATCAAATATATAGTACTCTTTTTTCCATTAATTGTTTTTTCTCAAGATTTTAACAATTTCAAAGGAAATAAAATCAAAGCTGATGCTTCCTTCCAATTCACAACAGCATATTATTATGATTATCAAATAAATTCATCTAATATAACCGATTCCATTTATATCAAAGTAAATTATGAAAAAACACCCGAAGGTTTATTAACTCAATCCTTCTCAAATTTATTTGTGTTGAATCAAGATAGTATAATCAATCAACTCGTTGTATATTCTAAAATTATAATTTCTTATAATCAAAAAGAGTGGTGTTTTATTAAATTCAAAACTAAAGAGAAAGAATTATTATCTAAAAATCAAGTATTTATATTATCAAAATCCGACAGCTTGTGGAATAAAAAAGACTCTATCAACGAAATTATAAACAGTGTAAAAACAATATTGTCATTAAAAAACAATGCTTTCTTACAATTTGAAGTAGCAGAAGACAATCCTTCCTATCCAGAAATAAATAAACTGAAGCCTTTGGTAAAAGATGCAGATGGGGTATTGAATATATTTAAACTGGCAGACGTGATAGAAAAAAATAAATCGATTTTAGGGAAATATCTGGATGAATAAAACTCAATAAAATAATATATAAACTTTTTGTGTATAGCTCTTTATAAAAAGAAATAAAAATAAAACTGCAATGAAAAAAGCAATATCGTTCTTACTCGTATTTATAACCCTTCTGGTACAGGCCCGGCCCGGAGCTGACAGCATCCGGATTGCAGAAGACACTGTAAAAGGGATCAATCAGGCAAAAAGTGCTTTTTCTACTATAGATAAACTGGCCCTTTGGGTAAATAGCCTGTCCAATAAAACCATACAGCAGCTTCCGGTCGGAGTTCAGGGCAATTTCGGAGAAAAAGGGAACAGCAATGTTCAGATAGCTTTGGGAGTGACCAAGGCTTCTCTTTATCCTGAATATGCTGAGCTTACGGTTTTTGCACGGGTACGTCTGCCTCAGACTGATGCTTCAGGAAAGCCTTTTGAGCTGTTTTTCGGCGCTGACAAAATAAAACTTTCCTATGAAGGAGGAATTATCGGAAATGCCAACCTGGTATTGCTGGGAGATGTGGATATCCCCTTCAATGCCAACAAATGGATGCTTACCCTGAAAGGAGGTTTCGATTACAGTTCCGGAAAGTTAGAGAACCTGACCTATGTTACCATTGACTGTGACGGGATCAAGGAAATGGGAATTTCCGGTGCCGTAGAATTTTCCCGGGATCTAATCCTTCCTGTAGAATCCAACGGGGAAGTGGACGAGGCAAAAACCACAGTAACTGTTACCCGACAGACAGAAAAAGGTACTTCTACCGAACAGGTTCCTTACCGGGTAAAAGGGGAGTTTCAGACAGTGGTTTCCGACTGGAACGATATGCTGCTTGGTGTAAGTTTGCAGCCTTTTGTATTAAAGGAAAAAAGAAACGGAACCAACTATAACAGTAACTTTCTGTTCAATGTGAACAATGCTGTTCTGGATCTCAGCGATCTACGAAATAGTTCTTCCGTAAAATTTCCTCAATATTATGAGGATCACGGATTACTCCTTCCCAATTCCAATACCTGGAGAGGAGTTTATATAGAAACGGTGGAAGTAAAAATGCCTAAAGAATTTATGACTTCGAAAACCGTGGAGAGAAAAGAGCGGGTAACCTTCGGCTCTCATAATCTGATCATAGACAGTTACGGAGTTTCCGGTAATTTTTATGCAGATAATTTAATTCCTCTAAAGGAAGGGATTACCAATGACCAGAAAGCCTGGGCTTATTCCGTTGACCATATAGGAGTGAGTCTGGCTGCTTCCACTTTAACAGGAGCGGATTTCAATGGGAAGATCATTCTTCCCGTGTCCAATCAGGATAATGAAAAAGTAGGATTAAGCTATACAGGACTGATCTCTCAAAAAGAATACCTGATGACTGTAAAGAACGATTCCATTATAGATTTCAATATCTGGAAAGCTCATGGAAGATTGGAACCTAACAGCTATGTGGAATTCAAAGTAACCGAAAGCAAATTCAGACCGAAAGCCGTTCTGAACGGAAGCTTGAATATCAGTGCTTCCCAGAATGAGACTTCAGATAAAAGTATTGTGTCCTTTGAAGGGATCAAATTCCAGAATTTGGTACTGCAAACCGTTTATCCGATCTTTGCAGTAGATTATATGGGCTACCAGAACACCGGAGAGCGGAAAATGTCCAACTTCCCGGTAACTATTTCTGAGATCGGAATTAAAGCTAACGAATCAGCTGCTAATCTGTATTTCGGTGTAGCCGTTAACCTGATGGGAAATGAAAGCGGAAACGGATTTGCCGGCTCTACCCACCTGACGGTCTTAGGGCAGTTTGAAGAAGTCAATCGAAAACAAAAATGGAAATATAAAGGGTTACAAGTGGATCGTATCTCCCTTGAAGCCAATTTGGGAGCGGTCAAACTCAAAGGATTCCTGGATATCATGAATGACGACCCGGAATACGGGGACGGATTTAATGCCCATCTGGAAGGTACGTTCGGAAGTTTTGGTCCGGTTACCTGTAATGCCATTTTCGGAAGTACCACTTTCCGCTACTGGATGGTAGACGGTGCGGTGGAGGGACTGAATATAGGTACGGGAGTTATCAACCTTTCCGGATTTGCCGGAGGTGCTTCCTACCATATGCTGAGAAAAACCGGAGGAGCCACTTTCTCCCCAACCGGTCTGGGATATACTCCTAATAAAGATACCGGATTGGGAGTTAAAGCCATGGTCAGTCTGAACATAGGAAGCGACAAAGCCATTAACGGTGGTGCCGGATTCGAAATTATATTCAATACCCACGGTGGAGTTAACCAATTGGGATTCTATGGAAATATCCAGGTGATGAAAGCCGCATCCATTACCAATAAATTAGCCGGTCTGACCGATAAATTAAAAACTGTGGTCGGCAAGAACCAAACCGTACAGACAGTAAGTAACTCTACAGTCGGGAAAAATTTCTTAGACATGGCCGTAGACGACTACCCTACCGATTTAGTGGGTAAATCGGCGATTTCTGCTTACCTGGGAATGCAGCAGGATTTTGTCAACAAAGTTTTTCATGCAGAACTGGAAATCTACGTAAATGTAGCGAACGTAATTACCGGACGTGGGCCTAACAACCGGGCTGCAAGAGGAGTGATCCACGTGGCTCCGGATGAATGGTACACCTATCTGGGTAAACCATCCGACCGTGCAGGATTAAAAGTCGGATTCGGTTCAGTCAGCATCAATGCGGGAGGATACTTCATGGTGGGTGACCGGTTAGAGCCAAGTCCGCCGCCGCCGCCGATAGTTGCGGAAATTTTAGGAGTAGATGTGGAACAGCTTAACTATATGCGGGATGAAAATGCCCTGTCAGGCGCAAGAGGTTTTTCTTTCGGACAGGATTTCTCCATAGATACGGGAGATATGCGGTTCCTGATGTTCTATGCCCGTTTCCAGGCCGGAGGAGGATTTGACATCATGCTCCGGGATTATGGAGAAGCCCAGTGTGTCAATACAGGAGAAAAACCGGGTATTAACGGATGGTACGCCAACGGACAGGCTTATGCTTATCTACAAGGAGAACTGGGAATCCGGATCAAGCTTTTCTTTATCAAAAAGAAAATTCCGATCATCAAAGCGGGAGCTGCTGTTTTATTCCAGACCAAAGCACCTAATCCTATCTGGATGAGAGGATATCTGGGAGGACATTTCAGCGTTTTAGGCGGATTAATTAAAGGAAGTTTCCGGTTTAAAATGACCTTAGGTAAAGAATGTGAATTTGCAGAAGAGTATCCGTTAGGAGGAATCAAAATTATTGCAGACCTTTCTCCTTCCAATGATTCGGAAGCCGATGTGTTTGCCATTCCTCAGGCCACCTTTGCCATGAAAGTGGGAGAGGATGTGGTAATTCCTGAGGACGAAGGGGATAAAACCTATAAGATCGTTATGGAAAAATTCCGGATTTTAGATGAAGGTAAGGAATTGGAAGGAAAACTTGACTGGAGTGAATATAAAGATCGTGCAGGTTTCGTATCTAAAGAAATCCTTCCTCCTAATAAAAAACTATCCGTAGAAGTGGAAGTAAGTTTTATGGAAAAAGTGAACGGAGTTTACCGACCTGTTATGGTAGATGGAAAAGTAGCTAAAGAAACCGAAGTTCGGAATTTTACCACCGGTGGAGCTCCGGATGTAATTCCTTTACAGAATATTCAATATGCCTATCCGGTACTGGATCAGAAATATTTCTTTACGGAAGAATACAACAAAGGCTATATACAACTGAAAAGAGGACAAAATTATTTATTTGATGATGCCCAGTGGATGAGCCAGCTGAACTTTACCGACAAAAATGGAAAAGCCGTATCGGCAGAATTGGGCTATGACCGGGGAAATAACCAGGTAAATTATACGTTGCCTAAAATGGAGCTATCCAATACGTATCATATTTCCATTATCAGTAAACTAAAAGAAGGTAAGAGTTCTTCTGATACTCCGGAAACTACGTATACCCAGCAGGATACCGGTGATGAGGATAATACCGTATTAGTACAGCAGAATACAGCGCAAAACCTATCCAAAGACGGAGAAATAGAGCGACTGTCTTACGACTTTTCTACATCCATGTACAAAACGTTTAAAAATAAGGTCAATTCAATATCTGTGGATGAATATAATTTCAGTAAACTTTATTCTGATGTTATATATCTGACCAACAAGATAAAAGATCATGAAAGCTTTGATCTGGTGGAATTAACCGGAAGTATTTATACAGATCATGTTCCTACTATATCTGTAGAGGCTGCATTGGATGACAATTATTTTACAAAAGATATAAATCCTCCGTTATATTCCAACTATCCTATGGGAGGAAGATACAATATCCTAAACAGGGATTCAAATGAATACGGAATTCCTCCTTCCAAGGCTCTTCCTATTTATTCCTCTTATCTGACCTATGTTGAATATGGAGTAAACGGGGAATGGCTGAGAACTACTTTCCCTTATTATTATAATCTCCCTTATTATTATAAATCAGACTGGATTGACTTGCAAGGTCAGATCATTAATGACTATGTAGGCGGAATACTGTCAGCTACTAATCCGGCCATGAAATTTTTAGATGAAAATTATAAATTCATCAGAGAAGGAAATTATAAAATAAAATTGATGTACCGTTTACCGGGAGGAATTGATGGAACCCAGGAAATAGTAACCTATAAAAACAGAATTCAATAATCCAATGAAACGATTATCTTATATAAGCATTTTATTTTTGGTATGCTGCTTTGCATTTGCCCAGGAAAAGTCTGGTGCGAATATACGAATCATAGTACGGGAACAGCCGGATAAAATCCTGCTTCGATGGGGAGTGGATCGATCATTGGAATGGAAAAAGTCCAATCAATACGGTTTTATCCTGGAGAAATACTTGTTCTCAAAAAATGGAAAAAGACTGGACAGTCCTCAACTGTTATGGAGTAAAAATATAAAGGCAGAACCTTTGGAAAACTGGGAAAAAATAATAGAAACCGATGACTATGCTGCTATTATTGCCCAGGCCTTGTATGGCGACAGCTTTATTGTAGAAGAAGGAAGCGTTGGTAAACTGGCAGATATAGTAAATTTATCACAGGAAGAAGAACAGCGTTTTTCCCTGTCCCTTTTGGCGGCAGATATGAGTTTTCCTGCTGCTATTAAAGCCGGATGGGGATATATAGATGCCGAAATCTCTAAAGGAGAAGTCTATATCTACCGGATACAATCTGCTGTTCCCAAGGAAATAGCCGTAATACAAAGTTCAGCAGCAATTGCAGATCCTAATAAATACGAGCTTCTTCCTTCTCCTACCGGATTAGTGGGAGTATGGTCGGATAAAAACGTACTGTTAACTTGGGATTATGAACTTTTCAAAGGTATCTATACCTCATATAATATCGAGAAATCGGAGGACGGGGTTAATTTTAAAACCTTAAGTGATACTCCGCTGATGAATATAAACGATACTCCGGAAGCTCCGGCAAAAAGAATGTACTACATAGATTCTTTAGCACAAAACGATAAAAAGTATTACTACCGGGTCTATGGAATTTCTCCTTTCGGAGAAAAAGGAGGCTACTCCCAGTCTATTTCAGGAAATGGTACTGCCGACCTGTTATATTCCCCGGATATCGTTAATTACAAGTTTACGAAAAAGGAAAATGAGGCCGTTATAGAATGGGATTTTCCCAAAGAAGGAGAAAATCATATAGAAAAATTCCAGCTAAATCGGGCCTCTACGGATAAAGGACCTTATCAGGTGGTAGCGGATAATATCGCTCCTAATAAACGGTCTCTTACCTATTCCAATTTGGAACCTTCCAACTACTTCACTATTACTGCTATAGGAAAGAATCCTAATCAGAAACGAACTTCTTATTCTACCCTGATACAGCCTGTGGACTCTATTCCTCCTTCACCTCCGATTGGATTGAAAGGAACGATTGACAGCCTGGGAGTTGTAAAAATATCCTGGGAACCGAATAAGGAGAAGGATATGCTGGGATACCGAATATTCAGGGGAAATCTGGAAACGGAAGAATATTCACAGATTACCACGGATCCGATCTCTCATCCTTTTTATACTGATTCCGTGAAAGTGGCTTCCCTTAATCCGAAAGTGTTTTATAAAGTGGTTGCTGTAGATCAGCGGTTCAATAACTCTAAATTTTCACAAACTTTAGTGGTGGAAAAACCCAAAGTAGTGCCTCCTTCCTCTCCTGTATTCAGAAAATACCAGGTGGAAAACGGAGAGGTAAGTCTGAGCTGGATTCCTTCTCCGGAAAAAAATGTGATACATCAGTTACTGCGAAAAGAAGAAAATGCCAGTCTATGGGAACTCGTTTTCCAGACCGGAGACACTCTCAGTTCTTTTACGGATAAAACCGTGGTGAAGGATAAAATCTATCAATACCGGATCAAGGCTTTCAATATGTCAAAATTAGAATCCAAACCTTCTCCCGATCTTACAATTAAGGTAGTGAACCTGAAGCCTGCGGAAATAATCAGGGAGATCAACAGCATTGTAAACCGGGAAAGAAATTACATTGAACTTTTCTGGAATATCAATAAAAAAGAAGAAATAGAAGAATATACCATATATAAAAACAATCAATCTTCGGAGCCCTCAACCTGGAAAGTACTTCCGGGAAACCTGACCCGGATAGTAGATACCCAGATAAACCCGGGAAATGTTTATACGTATTACATTCGTGCCACCTTAAAAAACGGAACTTTTTCCAATATGAAAACTATTGAAGTAAATTATTAAGTTATGAAAAATTTATTTTTATTTTCTTTGTTCTTATTCAGCATCGTCTCTTATGCACAAATCAATTTAAGCGGAGAGACCAAATACAAATTAGATATTTTGGGCTATTACGGCCGTGATGCTAACGGCTGTGGAAGTATTGACGGCTTAAGAGAAATTAAAGCAACCTATGCAGACGGAACTGTTTCTTCTATCTTTGATGGAAGAAAATTATATGATAATGTAGATTTTGAAAGAGAATATACTAAAAATAATAAAATAGTCAATATACAGACTAAAATTATTATACGTTGGAAAAATGCATTGGGAAACTGTGACGGAGGTTCTGGAGACAGAATTCAAGACTATCCGATCCCCTCGACTTGTTACGGATTTTATTCCGAAGAGCCTGGAGATGAATTGCATGCGTTGTCAATTGTATCCCTTCCTTATGTAAAGATAAATCATGACAATTCCCCTTTATATTTGGGAGATACCGATTATTTGACCATTACCCTGCCGGATAATTTGGATTCTGAACATTACCGGTGGAAATACAAAGTAGGTAATGGAGAGGAACATTATTTTCCTGATTCCTATAATAATACTCCTGTTTTACATATCCGGGGTGATCAGTTCCTGTCTTCTTCCGATCTTGGAAAAACTATTTCCGTATGGCTGGAAATGGGATGTGATTCTGGTGACAAATTAGCTTCAGGTATAGCACACCGGGATACATATCTTGTTCGATTAAACAAAATACAAGCCTGCTCCAATGTCTGGGCATCATGTCTTCATAAATGTGGTTATTTTGATTCCCAATGTTCATCAGAATGTTCCCAACAATTTTCTAGTTGTGTACAAAATGCTTATAATGAAGTTATTCCTTACTATGAAAATCTGTATAACTCTCTAAAAGGCCAGTACCAGAGTCAAAATTCAAATGCCATTCAATTTACTTATATGAAAACAGCTCCCCATATAACCGGAGCCAACACACAATCAGCCACTTGTTATGATACAAACAATGGAGAAGTTAAATTCTCTTTTGAAAGAAGTTTGGCACAAAACGAAACCCTGAATTTAATTTTAACTAAAAAATCTCCTCTTAACAATACATATGAATTTTACACTTCTAAAGAAAATCTGACCACCTTATCTGGAGAAAATACTACTTTCAAAAATTTGGAACCGGGAGATTACCGATTAGAATTATTAGGAAAATATGATGGAAACAATACTTATTCCGATGATCCTAACTATCATAAGATAGATTTCACTATCGAAAAACCTACTCCTGTTTCTTTTGATCTTTCCCAGATCACCCATATCCTTTGTTTTGGAGGGCAGGACGGTATTATAAAATTAACCGCTCAGGGGGGACAGGGAAGCT
>JAVBRH010000099.1:0-12737 GCA_031548225.1 Apibacter sp. | reverse complement strand
TAATCTGGATGAGCCTGTTGTACTGAAACCTCTGGAAAGGAAAATTATACCTACTGGGTTATATGTTGAAATTCCTCCGGGTTATGAAGGGCAGGTTCGTCCGAGAAGTGGCCTGGCATTTAAGCACGGAATAGGTTGTCCCAATTCTCCGGGGACTATTGATGCGGATTACCGGGGAGAATTAGGGGTGATTTTGGTAAATTTATCTAAAGAAGACTTCATTGTAAATGACGGGGAAAGGGTTGCCCAGCTGGTTATAGCCAAACATGAAACCGTGGTATGGGAAGAAGTGGAAGAGCTCAGCGACACGGTGAGGGGAGAGGGAGGTTATGGAAGTTCCGGAATTAAGTGATTATATTATAAATTAATTATACTTTTTGTAAATATCAAAAATTAAAGAAACATGAAAATTATTGTTCCTATGGCGGGTAAAGGTTCTCGTCTGAGACCTCATACATTAACCGTTCCTAAGCCGCTGATTCCTATTGCAGGAAAACCGATCGTTCAGCGATTAGTAGAGGACATTGCTAAGGTTGTAGATGAAAAAATTGATGAGATTGCTTTTATTATAGGTGATTTCGGTATAGAGATAGAAAAAAAACTTCAGGCCATCGGTGATAGATTAGGAGCAAAGGTTTCCATTTATCATCAGTTGGAAGCCTTAGGTACGGCACATGCTATCCATTGTGCCAGGGAAAGTATGGAAGGCCCTGTTATCATTGCATTTGCCGATACTTTATTCCGGGCGGATTTTCAATTGGATAAACATTCCGATGGAGTTATCTGGGTGAAAAAAGTCGAAAATCCGAGTGCCTTTGGAGTAGTAAAGTTGGATGAATATGGCGTAATTGAAGATATAGTTGAAAAACCCCAGACTTTTGTTTCCGATTTGGCTATTATCGGAATTTATTATTTTAAAGATGCAGATAAGCTGATGAGTGAGGTGAATTACCTGATAGACAATGATGTCCGGGTAGGAAATGAATATCAGCTGACCGATGCCCTGGATAATCTAAGAGCTAAAGGAGCGAAATTTACATTGGGAAAAGTAGATGATTGGATGGATTGCGGGAACAAAGATGCCACAGTGGAAACCAACTCAAAGATTCTGGAATATGAAAAAGAGGAAATGGCAAATCATCCTCTAAGTGCAAAAATAGTTAACAGTTTAATAATTCCTCCTTGTTTTATCGGAGAAAACGTAGAGGTAACCAATTCAAAAATAGGGCCTTATGTCTCTTTAGGAAATGGTACTAAAATTGATAGTAGTAATATTGAGAATTCTCTGATACAGGAAGATACTGTCATTGCTCATGGAAACCTGAATAACTCCATGATAGGCAACTCTGCAAAATACTTTGGAGTGTCCAGTGCATTGAGCTTGGGAGATTACAGCGTATTGGAGACCAAATAGAAAAATGAAAAGATTATTTTATACATTGTTGTCCGGAGTAACTCTGGTTTCTTGTCATACCGAGAAAGGAATAGTTAAGGGGAAAGAGATAAAATATGAAAGTCAGAGTGAAGAAAAACTCTTTCAGACTATTCAGGCTCCTGTTGACTTTACTACATTAAAAATAAAAGCCACAGCCGATATTGAGGCGGATACGAATTACCCTTCTGTGGGACTTACCCTCTATATAAATAGAGGAAATCAGATATGGGCAAATGCGACACTTATATTGCCTATAGCAAGAGCGAATATCCTGCCTTCCGGATTTAAAATGTATGAAAAGATCGGAAAAACCTATGTGGATTCTGATTTTAACTATGTTAACAATCTGTTAAAAGTTAATTTCATTGATTATTCCAGTATAGAGAATTTATTGACAGGTAAATTATTTTTTCCTGTAAAGCCGGGAGATTTTAGTTTTTCTGTAAAGAACGATCAATATCTGTTGACCTCCATAAACCCAATGAAGATAGGTTCAGGAAAAGATTCCAGGAATTTTTCCCGGAGTCTGGCCTTTGATTCGAATTTTAATCTGATACAAATCATTCTGGAAGACAAGTCAAAAAACACTTATTTACAGGTGGATTATGATAATTATATAAATGTTGAGAATAAAATTTTGCCAAAAACTATTAAAATTTTCATAAAAGAAAAGAAAGAGACCAAAATCTTATTAAATTATAATAAATTTGAATTCGTCAAGATGGATACTCCTTTTGAGTTTCCCAAAGGATACACTCAGAGAAAGATTAACTAATGGATAGCAGAAAAATTATATATACCTTATCGTTCGTTTTACTAAGTATAATTATATACGGGCAGCAGCCCTACACTAAAGAAGCATTGCAAAAACAAAGTGCAGAGCTGAGACAGGAGATTGCTGATCTCAATAAAGCGCTGGCTGCAAGTAAAAACGAATCAAAGACATCTATCGTTTATATTACCAATTTAAATAAGAAATTAAGTGCAAGGGAAGAACTCATTAGTAATACCAGAAAGGAATCCCGGGTGCTGGACGACGAAATTTACCTTAACCAGTTAGAAATAAATAAACTGAGAAGGGAGTTAAAAGAGTTAAGGGAAAACTATGCCGATGTTTTGATACGGTCTTATAAAAACCGTTCTGTTCAGAACAAAATATTGTTTATTCTGTCTTCGGATAACATAGCCCAGGCATTTCGCCGTATAAAATATTTACAGAAATATTCCGAATTCCAGGATAGAAAAGTAGCGGAAATTAAAGACAAGCAGAGTCAGATATTAAAAACTATAGAGCTCAGGGAGAAAGCAAAGAACGATAAATTAAATGTGCTGGCTCAACAGCAATTGCAGGCAGACGAGTTGAGTAAGGAGAAGAAAGAGAAAGAAGTAGTTGTAGCACAGTATATAAAAGAGCAGGGAGATATAGTCGCTAAAATAAAACAAAAGCAGTCCCAAAGACAAGCTTTGGAAAAACAAGTGCAGGCAATCATAGCTGAAGAAATGAGAATAGCCAAAGCCAAAGAAGCAGAGGAAAGGAGGCAGGCGGAAGAGGCGGAAAGGCTAAGGCGAAAAACCGCAGAAGAAGAAAGGGCCCGAAAGGCAGCGGAAGCAGAACTTGCGGCTAAAAAACTGGCAGAGGAAAAAGCGGCCGCGGCGAGACAGGCAGCACAGGAGGCTTTGGCGGCGAAGAAAGCGGCAGAAGAAGAAGCAAGCCGGGAGGCGCTTAAAAGAGCGGACGATGCCCGGAAAGCAGCGGAAAAGGCAGCAGCGGAAAAGTCGGCGGCGGATAAACTGGCAGCCCAGAAAGCAGAGGCGGCAAGGGATGCAGAAGAGAAAGCAGACGAAAAGAGAAAGTCCTTAGGTGTAGGTGCTACAACCGTAACCGCATCAGAAACCCTTTCACGTTCTTTTGAAGCGAACAGGAAGGCACTTCCGTGGCCTGTGGCAGGAGTTGTGGTGTCTGAGTTTGGATTGCACCCTCATCCGGTAGTAAACGAAGTAGATATAGATCAGAAAGGAATAGAAATAGCGGCCGCAGCCGGAAGCATGGCAAAAGCCGTATTTAGCGGAACAGTAAGTAGGGTTATGTTGATTTCCGGAGGAGGAAAGGCAGTTTTGGTCAACCATGGAAGTTATTATACCCTGTATGCAAACCTGTCAACAGTGATTGTATCTTCCGGGGATAAAATTAGTACCGGACAGGCTTTGGGAAGAATTTATACGGATGATACCAATGGCACTCTTTTATCATTCCAGGTATGGAAGGGAACCGTTCCCCAGAATCCGGCAAACTGGCTTTCAGGAATGTAATTTTTCGGAGTTAAATTTACTGATAAGCTAATTAAAAATATTTGTACCTTTGAAAAAGATTAAAAAAGAAATTTAATATGAGATTATTTGAACATCCCATGTCGATTGTCATCATCTTAGTGGTGGTTCTTTTATTGTTCGGAGGAAAGAAAATTCCCGAATTAATGAGAGGTCTGGGTTCCGGTTTAAAGGAATTTAAAGATGCCACCAAATCAGATGACGAAAGAAAAAAAGATACTAGCTCTTCTAGCAAAGAAGGAGAATAGGCTTTTGCAGAAATAAAAAACAAAACGAACTAATCTGGAGTATGAAATTTACAGAAAAAGCCTGGCAGGTTTTTAATCAGAGTATTGAGGATTATCATAAACAAGATGATGTCCGGCAGTCTATAGTAAATCCGTATCCGTCAGATAAGATAGAGCATTTGCTGTATCTGAAAAACTGGATCGATACCGTGCAATGGCATCTGGAAGATATTATCCGGGATGAAAATATTGCTCCGGAAGAAGCATTGAAGCTAAAACGATGGATCGATCGATCTAATCAGGAGAGAACAGACCGGGTGGAAAACCTGGATGGATGGTTTTTGCAGAAATACGAAAAAGTGTCTATGCTTCCGGGAGCCAAAATTAATACCGAAAGTCCCGCCTGGGCAATGGATCGCTTTTCCATTCTGTCGCTGAAGGTATATCACATGAAGGCAGAGGTGGAAAGACCGGACGCTTCGGCAGAACATAAGGCCAAATGCCAGGAAAAACTCAATATTTTGTTGGAACAGCATCAGGATTTGTCCACAGCTATTGAAGAACTGCTGGAAGATTATGAAGCAGGAAGAAAATACATGAAAGTGTATAAACAAATGAAGATGTATAATGATGAGGAGTTGAATCCTGTTTTATACAATAAAAAATAACTACTTAATTTTTTTATCTTAAGCAATCGCTTATCAGGTTCCGATCTTAGAAAAGATACGCAGACATAATTTCTTTCGTAAAATTTAAGGAAACTTTAAATTTTGCGTAATAACAGGGATTTCATAACTCGTTAATGAAATCTTTTTTATTTATTGAAAAAATATTTCCCGGATTGATTCTTCAACTATTTTTTAAGAATTATTCCATTCAGGGGATTATATAAATGATTAACTAAAAATGCTAAGAAAACTTTTCTTTTTTTTATTTATAGTCAGCATAAATTCAGCATTATCTCAAGAGGCAAAGAAAGATACTTTAGTATCTCAGGACAGTCTATTGATAAAGCAGGACACACTTCCGGGAATCAAAGAAAAAAGATGGAAAATACATGGCGATAATTCATTGTTATTAACCCAAAGCGCTTTTTCGAACTGGGTGGCAGGAGGAAATAATTCTTTCGGGGCTACGGCAAAAGTTAAATATGCATTTGATTATAAAAAGGGAAAAAATATATGGAATAGCCGGGTAATCCTGGGTTACGGTCAAGTAAACAGCGAAGGAGAAAAACCTAAAAAAACGGATGATATAGTAGCTTTGGAATCTTCATACGGATACCGGATTAGTAAAAACTGGTATATGAGTGCGGCAACTACCCTGCAAACCCAGATAGCCAACGGATATGATTATAGCGTCAATCCGGATTATACATCCAAAGACCGAAAATCGGCATTTATGGCACCGGGATATCTGACTTTAGGGGGAGGATTCGAATATAAACCGTCAGACAAATTTCAGTTTTCCATACTGCCGATAACATCAAAAACGACCTTTGTTCTGGATAAAAAACTGCAAAAAAAAGGAAATTACGGTCTGGAAAAGGATGGGAATTGGAATTATATGGAATTGGGAGCTTTGGCCACGGTAAAACTTAAAACGGAACTGATGAAAAATGTAATGTGGGAGAATTATCTGACTCTGTTTTCCAATTATCTCAGCCATATGGAAAGAATAGATGTTGCTTATGCAACTGTCGTTAATATGAAAGTGAACAGTTATATTTCCACTAAGCTGACTTTCGATCTGATTTATGCCCATAATCAGGTTGAAAAAGTACAAATAAAGCAGACTTTCGGAGTGGCACTTTCGTATACTATTAAATCTAAAGAATAACTTTTAAGTTAGAAGAAAGAAAAAAGAAGCTAGAGAAAAGTCTTTTATCTTTTTTCTAATATCTTAAACCTAAATTAAGATTCTTCACTCCGCTTCACTCTGTTCAGAATGACAAAGCTTCCCTATCGGGGTTGAAGGATTGCCATATAGATGAAGAAAACATTTCCTAATAAGTGAGAAGTAAATTTTGTTTATGTTTTGCTTTGAATTTCAAAATCTTTTTCTAAAATAAACGTTGATAATCGATGTTTTAAAATATTTGCACCAAATTTTACACTTCAAAATGTAAGATTGAATGTTTCTATTTTAACTAAAGAAAAATTTCCTTTATTAGCAGTAATCAAAATGAAAAGCATCTAATCTTCCCCCTAAATATCTTTATTAACAGCTGTTACAGTTTATTGATTTTTAAAATTATAAACAAAAAAGGTATGGAATTTGCCTATTACTATAAATTAATTAGTCACTAAAAAAATTAAACTTATGTTAAAAAGATTTCCATTTCTAATTTTACTCCTTGTATTTATGGTTTCATGTGGAAAAAATGCAAGTAAAGGATCCGGAGCCTCAAGCTCTAAAGACATTGACATCACTGCTATCCAAACCGCTAAAGAAGCATACATTTTTGCTTTCCCTTTAGTAGTAATGGATATAACTGCGCGCAAAATGACAGATGCCAACAACAAAGACGGAGTGGCAAAAAATGTCTTCTTCCACAAATCGTACTTTCCTGACGAAACCTTTCGCGATGTAGTAAGACCAAATGCGGATACTTACTATTCTTCCGCTTCGCTTGACCTAAGCAACGGGCCGGTTGTTTTATCCGTTCCCGATACCAAAGGGCGTTATTACATGGTGCCCATTTTGGACGCTTATACCAATGTAATAGAAACGCCCGGAAGCCGTACCACCGGCACAAAGGCAAACAACTTCCTTATAACCGGACCGGGTTGGGAAGGCACAGCACCTTCGGGAATGAAACAAATAAAATTACCTACCAATATGGGTTGGATCATCGGTCGCACACAGGTAAACAGTGTGGAAGACGGCGAAAAAGTAGTAATACCTTTGCAAAAGCAATACAAACTGACACCGCTAAGTGCTTGGGGAACTGTTTACACACCACCAAAACCGACACCGGATAACGGCTTATCAAAAGACGACCCCAATACAATTATTGAAGCCATGCCGATAGACAGTTTCTTCAACTATTTCAATGCACTGATGGCGAAATATCCACCAACAGCAGCCGACCAACCTGCTCTAAAGAAATTTGCTTCGATTGGACTAACGCCGGGCGGAAAGTTTAAAATGGACAGCTTTAACGAAGCCACACAAGAAGCCTTGAAAAAGATACCTGTTGAATTCGTTACAACAGCAAAAGAGGCTATCGAACACCCGTCTGGGCTTGTAAATGGCTGGAATCTTGTAAAAAATTCAATCGGAACTTATGGAACAGATTACGCGAGCCGAGCCATCGTAGCTTATGGCGGATTGGGAGCTAACCAGCGCGAAGATGCCGCTTATCCGTCAGCAGCAGTTGATGCGGACGGCAACCGACTCAATGGTGCCAATAAGTATGTTATCCATTTTGAAAAAGGTAAAACGCCACCAGCCAGAGCATTTTGGTCGTTCACGATGTACGACCCAGATGGATATATGGTAGCCAATCCTATTCACCGGAATACGATAGGAGACCGTAGCAACCTTATAGTAAATGCAGATGGATCTATCGATATTTATGTACAACACACTTCTCCCGGCAAGGATAAAGACCGTAACTGGCTACCTGCACCAGTAGGTGATTTCAATGTGTTATTGCGTGTTTACTTCCCAAAGCCGGAAATGCTGAATTTTACTTGGGCTCCACCGGCTGTGGTTAAAATGAAATAGGAAACTCATTGTATCCACTTAAATTAGTAAAGCAATCATAAAACATCGCATGTAAATCAAGTATTGACATGCGGTGTTCCATACAACCTTAGTGTAAAATAAGAATTATCGTATGAAAAAGATAAATCGTTGCTCGCCCTGTTTGCCTCTATTGGCTTAAAACCCGGATGCAATATTAGATTCATTGGATAATACCACCAAGTCGTATTGACGAAGGAAATATCTCTGTGAAGTTAGAAAAAGTCTAATGTTTTATATCTAAAAACTGAAATCTAAAACAATTAAAAAAACCTCCTGAGAATCAAGAGGTTTTTTTGAGAAAAAATTATTCTATAGTTATTGAAAAAAAGCTTTAGCTGCATCTTTTGCCATTTTTTCCTGTTCATGAGCAACATTGGGAACTTCCCTTTTTGTCCATTTGAACTGATCTCCGGCATCTTGTGCTAATTTTTTACTGTTGGTGTAAAAATATTGTCCCCGATCGTAACGGTTCAATCCCTGAAGGTTAGCTTCCGGAGTTTTCCGCAAGGAAGGATCATTCGGATTGTTGTCTTTTTGTCCCAGATGAACGATCATATTTCGTTTGAAGGCTGTGGTTACATCCGATTCGGACAGTTGTGTATTTTTCAGTCCGTAAGGAAAAGCTACCGTGAAATCAGGCATTGTGTACCATCCGGCATTGGCGGAAATAGCCATGTTTATGTTGGCATCCGGATTGAATAGTACAAAACGGTGAACAAACTGGGCACCGGCCGAATGTCCGAACAGATAATAGTTGGAAACCCGGTGTCCGGTATGGGTTTTGATTTATTGAAAAATTGGTTCAATAATGGAGAAAGTCCATTTTTCTTTAGGTACAAAATTCCCGGATTTGTTTATTACATTTCCAGTAATATATTCATCATCGGTATAATAAGCTTCCGGAAATTCAATTGAAAATACCATACAATGATAGGTTTTTGAAAGCTCAATCCAAGGCACAATGTAATTATCTGCATCCCGGTTGGTTCCTGGTAATACCAATACAATCGGCATAGAAGACATATCTCCTTCCGGAATGGAATAGAAAAGATTTACCGGTTTGTTTTGCAAAGGCTGATAATCGGTATAGGTAACTTTTCCGGTTCCGGTGGTAATAACTCCTACCGGATTTTCTTTGGATGGTAAGCTATCATCCTCATCTCCACTACAGGAGATGAGGAATAATGATGTGCAGATTGTTATGAAAAATAAGTAAAATTTCATGATTTGTTTCTTTAGAACACTACTTGTAAAATAACTTGTGTCTGTAAATAATTTTTGGCATTAGCATAATCCCAGTATGATACACCTCCTTGTATTTTCAGACGGTTGTCTATGAAATACTTGGTAATGGTGGCATCGTAGGCGTTTATTTCTTTCATTAAAGACTGAGTGTCTTTAAACTCAGGATCAGTTTTGGTATAACGTAAATCCAATGCAAAACCGTTTTTAAGTACATATCCGATCTGGAAATTATAGATGTTTCCTAAAACCAGATAAGAACTGATTTGTCCGGGAACTAATTCACCTACTCCGGTAGAAGAAGTGTAAAGTCTGTTTAACGAAGTGGCTGAGGCATTGGCGTATTCTGCTAAAATGGATAATCCTTTGTATTTAGCTAAAACATCTACATAGAATTTACGGTAATCCGGTAATGTTTGTTTTCCGGTTTCATTATACATAGTGAAGTTTCCGTGTCCTTCTCCTATGCTGTTGCTTACTCCGACATTGTAACTTCCGGCAGCTCCCAGTTTTACTTTTGGAGTTTGTTCGTGGAATAAATCGGCTCCAATTTTATCGTTATTTCCGGTGAAAGCTCCGAAAAGATAGATATCCAAACGTCCTCCGTATTTTAATCCTCCGTAATCTACATCTACAGAACTGGAACCGAAAGAATTTCTTCCGTCTCCGGATGTTACAGCAATTTTAGGAGCAATTCCAACCTGTCCTAAAGAGAAATTACTTTCCAGAAATAACCCGAATTCTCTTCCGGTATCGGATAGGGTGGTACTTAACAAACTTCGGTCAACCATAGATAAGTTGCTTTCCAGGAATGTCATTTCGGTGTTGTTAGTAAAGGTTTGTTTTTGCCCGGCACTTATTTTTAATTGTTTTACCGGAGCATAAGCGATCCATGCATCCATTAACGGAGAGCTTTTGGAGTAATCCATTTGTAACAAGAAACTTACTTTTTCTTTTACAGCGTTTCCTGAGAATGACATAAAGCCGCGTTTGATTCCGAATTTGGTTTCGGAAGGCTGGTCTTCCGGTTTGTTATATTGGAAATTAGGCTGGATGAAACCTCCTAAGTTGAAGGTGTAATCTCCATTGTTTAGCCTGATATTAAGGCCGTTTCCTAGGCGGAAGCTTACATCTTCAGTGGATTCTTCCTGAGCATTGATATTTCCGTACAGTAAGAAGGATGCGGCAAGGATTAGTATTTTTTTGATATTATTTTTCATGATTTGTAGTTTATTGATTAGATATTCTGTATATAGGTAATTCGATTCCGTTTTGAACAGGTAAAACATTGTAGCGGATAAATCCGTTTTCTGCTTCTGGTTCCAGTACTACTGCGGCAACATTTGCATTTTTTTGTTTCATGTCTACAATAAAGGAACCTTTGGGCAGGGTAATGCTTTTTTGTTTCACTTGTGTTTCTACTATTTGTTCGTAGAAGCCTTCAAATTTTTCATTGCCTTTTTTGTAATCGGTAATGGTATAGCTTTCTCCGTTCACAGTTTGTTCTTCCGGTAAGGTTTCTACTGAAACGCCTAATTGTTTTAGTTTTTCTGCAACAGCTTTGTTTTCAGGTAAGATAGCATAGGCTTTTGGGCGGTTTCTTACAATGGAAGATTTTCGGTCTGCCACATCTCTTGTCGGCATGGAAATTTCTGTCATTTCGTTTTTATCGATATCGATAAACGGAATCGGACGCTGAACGGTTTCCCTTTTTTCTGTTACCACAACATCCTGATGGGAGTTGATGGCTTCATTTATTTTGCTTTTCAAAGTGGAAACGTTTTCCAATGATACCTGTAAGGTGTTGAGAGCGATCAGATAGGAAGTATAAGCTCTTCTTTTGAAAGAAGTTTTTCCTAATCCGGCTCCTCTTACTTCTACCAGCATGGAAATAGCATTAGGTAATCCAAAAGCAGAAGATGAGGAACGAGGGCTTCCTCCTCCTATGTTTAAAACGGTTTCTCCTTTTACTTTTGCGGATGTGAAATATTTACAATAAGTTAATTTATTGTCTGTCAGGCTTTTTTCGTAACGAGGCAGATAGGTGTTTTGGAATAAATCACTTAAAGGTGCCGGATAATTGGCGTTTTCGCAATACAGGAACATAATATCGGCAGATCCGGTAACTCCGAAACTTCCCAATTTTATATAATCGGCACGGAAAGGATGATATTCATGGAAATCTATGCAGGCATCCGGAACAAATTGATTGTAGAATGTTCGCAAAGCCACGGATTCGGGAGCTTCCAGTTTAGTCATATCCCGGTTCAGATCCAGTCCGTTATTGGAAGGTCTTATTAATTTTTCACCTCCGTCGATATTCACCATAGGAAGAATAGCTATGTCTATATTTTCTCTTAGTTCGGCAAGTTTTGGATCTGTAACCAATTGGTGGATTAGGTACAGCATGGCTTCGGTTCCTCCGGGTTCATCTCCGTGTATGCGGGCAGTAAACAATACTTTCAGTTTGCTGTTGGTGCTTTTGAAGAGTACTGCCGGAATTTTTTTCCCTTTCTGGCTTTCTCCTATATACTGCAGGGAAACATAGTCTTTTCCTGAAATCTGAGTCTGAATATACTGGATCACGTCTTCGTAACTGGCAAAGTCTTTCTTTTTGAAAGAAGGTGTGTCCATTTCAACATCCGGATCAGGGAAAAACTTCTCTGTCATTTTCTTGGGCTGCTGAGCAAACATCCAAGAAGTGATGAGCAGTAAGAAGAATATGATTGTTGATTTTTTCATCGGTTTATTTTTAGAAGGAAATCTGCATTAGTACTTGTAATGTGTTTTCATTACCTTTCATTTCATTACTGTAAACATCCCGTGAACCTGGTCCTGCATCTACAAAAATGTATGAGGCTTGTACTTTGATGGCATTGGAACGGGTAAGGAATTTAGCTGCACTTATTTCGTAATAGTTGTTACGGTTAAAGTACAGAGTGTTGGTCAAATAGGAATTGAGATCGGGTTTCAGGTGTGTGTATCGGAATCCTACCAGGAATAGTTTGGGAAGAAGATAAGAAGCTTCAATATTGTAGGCTTCTCCTAATATCATTCGTCCTTTTACGTAAGCATCCAAACCTCCGTCAAAAGTGGTAGCGGTAGTTCCGTCAGTCCTTACTCGGTACACGATACTGGAAGGTACGTCTGCCCAAGTGTTTACATATTCTCCTAATATGGATAATCCTCTGTATTTGAATAGGAAGTCAACTAGGAATTTGCTGTAAGAGGGAAGATCTGGATTTTTGTCTTTGTCAAGATATAAAATGTCACCGGTGCTTCTTCCTCCCCGTCGGTCGCTGGTTCCGTCATTGTAACTGAAGGCAGCTCCGATGGATAATTTCGGGGAAAGTTCTTTTACTAAATCGGGTTCGCGGTATTCTCCGAACTCCCGGAATTTTCCGAAAGGAAGATAATTGATCCGGGCTCCGTATTTTAATCCTCCATATCGTTTTCCTGAGGTGAAACTCCCGTCTCCGTCAGTAACCAATAAGGTTGGACGTACAAAGGAATTTTTTCCTACTCTGAATGTTCCGCTTGCAAAAACTCCTACTTCCCGAATGGTACTGAATGCGGAAGAAAGTTTGCTTCTGTCTGTAAATGCCAGTGCATTAGAACCAATACCCATTTCCCGAGGATCAGTTTCTACTCCTTTTTGTCCGAAAGTGAAATCCAGGTTTGAAGTTGGGCTATAGGTTACAAAGGCATCCATTAAGGTGCTGTTGGCATCGTCATTTCCTCCTAAAGAAGCC
>JAVBRH010000127.1:0-6387 GCA_031548225.1 Apibacter sp. | reverse complement strand
GTTCAGAGTTTGGTCTATATAGGAAAAGTTTTTCTGCTCTTTCTTGTTGAAGGGTTTGTATTTCATTAATAGCAGATTTAAATCCGGGGTCAGAAATTCCTGCAAACGAATCGTCTATAAGAGATTTACTTCCATATACAGATGACTTTAATTGTGAAAGGGCATCTTTTTTGGTTTGTAGTTCCGCTTTTTGTAAGTCTAATGTTTGTATTTTAGATAATATGGTATTAATTTCCACATCAGATTTGGAATATACTTTATTTTCAATCTGAACTTTTTGAAAGGTGGCGGAAGCACTATCCAGTTTTTTCTTGGTTAATACAATTTGATCTTTAATGAAGTTTATGGTATTTTGATTGACTTTATTTTTGTCATCTAACCTTCTTTTAATTAATTCATCAATGGATTTATTTAAGAAATTAATGGTTCCATCTAAACTCAATCCTTTTTTAGTAACGATCATAATGGAAGGAAGATCTGAATCAAAATCAATATTAAGTGATGATTGAATTTTAGATACAGAATTATTAATAGTAGAAAGAAAAAAGTAGTACTCTAAATTAATTGGATCTTTTCCAAAACCTCCCGTATATTCTTCATTTTTTACAAATTTAAACTTTAGATTATTTGTTTTAACCCAAGTGTTTAATGGAACAATTAATTCTGATTTATAAGTATCTTTACGGCCGATATATTTTTCTGTTGGATAATGAAAGCAGAGTTCATTTAGTTTTTCAGGAAAAGTTAATTGAAATTTGTTACCTGGAAGGGTTTTTACCTTAACATCAGAAAAAAGTGCTTGTGCATAGCTGGTATCAACAATAATTTTAAAAGGCACATTAACATAATCAATTTCAGTGGTTTTTATATATCCTTTTTGATAGTAATTTACAAACAAATTTAAGGATTTTACCAGATTTTCATTATGAGTACGAGATGTCAGTAACTTTTTATAAAAAATGCTTTGTGTAGCTCCGGTGTTACCTCCCCATATGAAGTTGATGGACTGGCTGGGAGCAAGAACACTGGAAGTGCCTGTAGAAACACTAACAGTAATAGATGATTGATAATATCTGTCAGAGAATCTATTTACCAGAAAAGCGATTGACCATCCAATTATGAAGGCAATTAAAAACCAATACCAGTTTTTCAGTAATCTTCTGATAAACCTTTCTATACTGAAAAAATTATTTTCAAGAAAATCAGATGTTTTGTTTTTCTGAGTAGAAGAGGATTCTATTTGATTTGAATTATGAGATTGTTCAGTAGAATTCATATATTGTTATAGGCTTTTGAAGAATAGATATGTTGTTATTGCAGACATACCTAAGGATAAGAATTGTGTGATATCTCCAATGGTAGTACCACCACCTAAACCGGAAATTTTTTCTCTTAATGGGTCTATAATTACTTGATCTCCTGATTGTAAGTAGAAATAGGGGGAGTTCATAATATCATCCCGAGTGATATCTAATACAATATTTTTTTTACCTTCGGGATATTCTCGGATTATCCGTATATGTTTTCTATCGGCAAATCTTGTTAAATCTCCCGATTTAGCAATAGCCTGAAGTAAATCTAACCGATTAGACTGTTCGATTTTTTCGCCAGGAGTACTAATTTCCCCTACCATATAATATTTTATGCCCCCTAAGTTTATTCTCACTTCTGCTTTTCCTTCATTGTATAAAACCTGATTTAATTTTGTTTGTACTAAATCAGTTATTTCTTTAAGGGTAAGTCCATAAACATAAAATTCACCCAACCCGTATATTGTTATGTACCCATTCGGATCTACAATCAATCCTCCGGTTCTTAATCTGCTATTATTATCTCCAGATACATTTTTGAAAACGGTCGTATTTTCACCACTTAAAAATTTTGAAGCATTTTCATCTGAAGTAATCAGGGTCATTGCAAGAATATCATCTTTTTTTACTCTGTAGTTTTCATAAGAAACAGGAATTAAACCATATTCGTTTAATTGTAAATTTTCACTGGGTTGAAGATATTTTAAGTCCTTCACTCCAATACAAGAACTTAAGAGAACAGAAGATATTATAATAAGTATGAAAGTTTTTAAATTCATATGGATGATTAATTTGCAAAAGTAGTTATTTTTTAATAATTTATTAAGTAAAATTCTCAATTTCTAATTCAATTTTTTAAGGGTTGTTTTAAGATTTACTTTTTTTATGAATAAAGGTAAAAATGAAAAAATAAGTCCTAACGATAAAATGATAAAGAGTAATAAGTGTATATTTATAAGTCTTAGAAAATAAGCTATTATAATAATGAAAGCATTTTCTAAAACCATAATAATAGATACTTGCATGTGGTTAAGACCTAATTGTAAATATCTGTGATGTATATGGTTTTTGTCAGCTTTGAAAGGTGAGTGCCCTTTCCATATTCTCATTATGGAAACACTTATAGTATCAATAATAGGGATGATAAGTATAGCTATTACAATAGCAGGAGCAGATTGTAAATGATATAGAGGTATTCCAAAGGGAGATCTTAATAAAAATAAATTAAGAAATTTGATTCCCATAAAAGACAGTAAAAACCCAATGATCATAGAACCTGTATCTCCCATGAATATTTTGTATTTTTTAGAGAAATTGAACCAGAGGAAAGCAAGCAGACTGCCAATTATAGTTAAAGCTAATACAATCATGGGGTAATTGATACTTCCTAATCGCCAGAATGAATATATAAAGGCTGTACAGGCTAAAATGGCTACTCCTGAAGCTAGTCCGTCAATACCATCAATTAAATTAAAGGCATTTATTAGAAATATGAAAATAAACACAGTGAAAACAATGCTAAACCAATAAGGAAGTTCTTCTATTCCTAAGATACCGAAGAAATTCCCGATTCTCACATTGGATCCTACTGAAATCATTAAAGCAGTAACGATTTGTGCATAGAATTTTTTGTCAGGGGCGACCACTAATATATCATCCATCAGTCCGATGAAAAATAAAACAATAATAGCAGCAAACAGAAATATGTAGGAGGAAAACAATTCATAAGCGCAGATTGAGGATAGGGTAATGACAGAGTAAAAAATAGCGATTCCTCCTAAATTTGGAGTTCTTTTTTTATGTGAACTTCTTTCGCCAGGTAAGGCCATTAATCCTTTCTTATATGAAACCCGGATAATTTTTGGGATAGAAATAAAGGTTAAAAAAAAAGAGCCAATAAATCCAATTAGACATTTCAAGTAGAAGCTATCTATCCCTAAAAAATCTTTAATTTCTCTTATGTCAAATCCTTCCATACTTTTTTAATCCATTAAAGGCCCAGTGAATAGTATAGTATAGAGATTTGTGCAAAGATAACCCTAAAAATTTATAATACACTAAAAATTGTAATTTAAACATTAACCATTTATTGCGGGAATAAGAATTATTTCTAATCCGATAAATTACTAAAGGTTGTTGAATAGCTTTTATTTTTTTAATTATTTTCGAAAGATTCAAGATCATAGAATAATCTTCTCTTCTATATACATCTGGGAATGGTATTTTTCCTATTCTTTTTGTATCATATAATAATGTTGAAATGAAAACAGGGCAGTTGTTTAAAAGTCTGTTAAAGGTAATATTATCTTCCGCAATGAAATCGTTCAGGCATGGTTCTAATTTTTCGTTTACCCTTTTGTATGAAGAATACACAGCCTCTTCATGGTTGTCTTTTAAAAAATAAATCCTTTTTTCTAAAGAGTTATCAAACCAGATGTCATCACTGTCTATGAAAGCAATGTACCTTCCTTTAGCTTTTTCTATTCCATAATTCCGAGCCTTGGCGGCTCCTTGATTTTCTTGTAATTGGATTAACTTAATTCTATCATCTTCGTATCTTTTAATGATTTCTACGGAAGAATCAGTGCTACAATCATCAATAATTATCCATTCCCAATCAGTGTATGTCTGTTTCAGTACGGAATTAATAGTATCAATGATATATTCTTCAGAATTATAACAGGCAGTGATTATTGATATAGAAGGTTGATTATTCATTTTCTTAATTTAATCGGCGAATTTGTATGGAATAAAATAAGTATTATTATAGTTCTCTGAGAAAATGGTATTGAAACGATCGAAACCAAGTTTTTGTGCATTTTCCCAAAATCGTATGCTAAACAAATAAAGGTAAATAACAATACAAGAATATAATAGATATTTTGAAAAAGTACTTTTACTATTTTTAATCATTATGGCCAACAATATTCCGAAGAAAGCATCATAACAAACAGGCAAACGGACAGAAAAAATTATATTTTCCCGAAAAGCATAATAAATGCAATAATAAACTACTACTAAGTTACGTATTTTCATGTAATTTTTATCAGGATTAGTGTGAACATTATATTTGTCTGAAATAAAGATAATGGCCAAAAAAATAATTTTTACAATATCCGTGATTGAAAAGCCAGCCTCTTCTAAAGATTGATAAGAATTGAAGGCACTAGATACCATATCTTTTTCGGATAAGGAATTAAACAAATCGCCAAACCAGTTATAGGGCTGGAAAGGGGAGATGATAATAGATAACCCAATAAGCAGCATAGACTGTATAGTGGAAATGTTCATATTGGCAATCCAGTATGCGGGTAAGAAGATAATAGTTGCTTTATGAAAATAATATCCCAACAGAACAAAAAACAAATAATAAAATAATTTTTTTTGTGCAATGAATTGATAAGAAAATAGACAGAAAGCTATTGATACTCCCTGCCTTATATGTCCCATTTCTTGAAAAAAGAAATAACTCATATAGTAAAATAATAAAGTAAAAAAAGGATAAGGAGATATTTTATAAAAAGTAAAAGTCTTTAATGGAATAGCAATGCAGGCATAAGTAAGTAGAAGGGTAAAAAAAGGCATTCTCCATGATCCCAATACTTTGGAAATGAGTATATAAGAAGGTTCTAAATTAGTATTTTCCCATATTTCATTCCACTTGATATATTGGTTAGATACTATATATAATTGAAAGTAAGTCCAGTAATCAGCCCCTTGTGCAACCCGGATTCCTGCAAAAATAGTTAAGATAATTGCTGATATAATATATGGGATTTTGGTATATGTTTTGATGCTATTGTTATTAGAGACTTCCAAATAAGAAAAGTAAGTCAAAAAAAACATCATTATGTAATATATAGGATGTAGCATTTTTAAATTATAATCGGATTATTTGTAGTAAATAATAGATGATTTTTTTTAAATTAAGAGTCAATAAATAAGTTTTATCAAATCTTTTATAGTTTATAATATCATTTTTATTTATATCTTCAGATTTTATCAAATTTCGTAGCTTATAAAACATTTGTTTTTTTATCGCACCATCTTGGACATAAGCATAATAAGCTAGAAAGCTATAAAATCCCTGAAGTATAACAAAATTTCCCCAACCTTGAATGTGATTTTTATAAGGACTTGTGAAAAAATCATTCTTGACTGAATCAATAGCATTGAACATATCCATTCCTTTGGCTGTATAGTTTCTTGTAATAGAGCCGGTCCTGATAAAATAATTGTAAAAATAACTATTAGTTTTAGCTATAGTAGTGGCCTTTAATAATAAACGAGGAATAGTGGCTATGTCCTCAAAATGTAGCCCTTTAGGAAATTCTATACCATCAAATAATTCTTTTTTAAAAATTTTATTGCAGGCGAAGCAAGACATTTCGCCGAATATTGTAAAATCCTTATCAAGTATTATTTTTTCAGGAAGTTGTGGCACTTGAGGTAGCAGTTTAAAAACTTTGCCTTTTTCATTAATATTTTGGAGAGCACAAAAAGCTATTTCTGCAGAATGTTTTTTTGCCAAAATATACAACTCTTCCATCATTTCTTTTTCTATCCAGTCATCACTATCTACAAAAGCAAGATATTCCCCTTGAGCTTGTTTTATACCTGTATTTCGTGCATCGCTGAGCCCACCGTTTGTTTGGTTTATAATCTTAATCTTAGGAAACTTATAGGCATACTCATTAGCAATGGATAAAGAGTTATCTGTTGAGCCGTCATTCACTAGAATGATTTCAATATCTTGTAAAGTTTGATGTACCAAAGAGTCCAGACAGGTAGCAAGATATGACTCTACATTATAAACAGGGACTATAACAGATATTCTACAAGACATATCATTGATTAATCAAGAAACCAAAGGTACTATTTTTGAGTGAGATTTAACTAAATTGTTTTAGTGTCTATTTAGTATGGTGTTTTATTTTTCTTTTATATCCTCAATAACCTCTTTTAAGTCTTTTCTTATAATAAGATAATCAGCATTGAAAAAATTCTCCATCTTTATATTATAATCTAAAAACTCAACCCCATTAGGATATACTTTACCTATAATATATCCGTGAGG
>JAVBRH010000273.1:0-5218 GCA_031548225.1 Apibacter sp. | reverse complement strand
AGCGAGAAGAATATATTCATTTCTGAAGAATAATAGAATAGGGATGGCTGAAAGAACCACTATAAGAATACCCAAGCTTATCTGGCGGTTAAACATGAAGTAAACCCCTAAGGCGATTAGAGCCGCTGCGATAACAAGTTTTATATATTTATTCATTTTAAAATTTCCGATTTTGGCAATGATAAGAATATAGAATGAAAAGAAGAAGAAAGAAAGCCGGATTACTTATCCAGTCCAAACTATTTCTGTTGAAAAGAGTTAGAATATAAAGGTAGTAAATGTTTTTTACGGATTAAGAGGAATATCCGAAGTTCTTTAAATCCCGTTCGTTGGAACGCCAGTCTTTTCTCACTTTTACAAAAAGATTCAGATAAATCTTTTTATTGAAAAATTTTTCCAAGTCCAAACGGGCCTCTGTTCCCACCTTTTGTATTTTCTGCCCCTTATGTCCGATTAAAATTCCTTTTTGGGTTGTCCTTTCCACATAGATAACGGATTCTATCCGGATAATGGTTTCTTCCTCTTTGAAGCTTTCCGTTACAACTTCCACGGAATAAGGAATTTCTTTCTGGTAGTTCAGTAATATTTTTTCACGTATGGTTTCATTCACAAAAAAACGTTCGGACAACGTGGTGAATTGTTCCTTATCATAATAAGGAGGAGATTCGGGTAATAACTCCAATATTTTGGGAAGTATGAGTTCCGTATTGAGGTTATGCAGTGCGGAAACGGGAAGAATTTCCGCTTTGGGTAACTGTTTGTGCCAAAATTCCACACTTTCCGATATATGCTGGGGCTCTTTGGATTTGTCTATTTTGTTTAATAAAACAATGACAGGAATGGTCAGGGAATCAAGTTTTTTCAGTAAAAATTCCGAAGGATTTTTTTCATCACCGAACTCGGTTAAAAAAAGAATAATATCGGCATCTTTAAAAGATTCCTTTACAAAGTCATTCATTTTTTCCTGAAGCTCATAAGCAGGATTGAGAATAATACCCGGAGTGTCGGAAAAAATAATCTGGGCGTGTTCGTCATTCCAAATTCCAAAAACCCTGTGACGGGTGGTTTGTGCTTTTGAAGTAACAATGGATAACTTTTCCCCCATCAGATGATTCATCAGGGTAGATTTTCCTACATTGGGTTTTCCTACAATACTGACAAATCCGGATTTATGCGACATGAATTTTTTTATTTGAAAGAGACTTTATTTTTTATTGGAACGATATTTTTTATTCAAAGCTTGTAAAATGGCCCAGGTTTCGGCATCAACAATTCCATCTGCTTTTTCCGGCCGGAAGTGCCATTGAAAAGCCCGAATTGTGGTAACAGTATTCTTGTCCCACATTCCCGTGAGATCAAGTTTGTACCCGTATTTTTGTAAGGCTTTTTGGAACTCTGAGGCAGAGTTATAAGGATAGGTGTCCGGAACATACTGGGTAAGGTAATATTCTTTATCCATATCATCATACCAGGCACCTATGTTGTATTGTGTATATAAACGTTTCCAGGGGAAGGCCGGTCCCGGATCCTGTTTTCGAAGCGGAGCTATATCGCTATGTCCGACAATATTTACAGGTTCAATTTCATACCGGTCTATAATATTTTTAGATAAAGCAACTACTTTTTGGATCTGATATTCGGGGAATGGAGCAAAAACCAGGGAATCTTTTACTTTAGTAAATCCTTTATTAACAATTTCAATTCCGATTGAAGTGTCATTTAATCCTTCTGTTCCGTTCCAGGAACTCACACCGGCATGCCAGGCTCTTTTGTCCTCACTGACTAAAATATCAATGCTGTCATTGGGTTGGTCTGTAATCAGGTAATGAGAGCTTACTTCTCCTTTCCTCGCCAGAATTTTAACAGAGGTGGGATAATCGGAAACCGTATAATGGATTACGAGAAACCGTATTCGGTTATTATATGCAACGGATGGGAAATTTTTTTTGGAGATCACATAATTAGGAAGACTTGCTTCTGTCACAATCTGATATTTTGGGTCTATATCTGTCACATAGACTGTATCATGGATGATTTTAGTGTTTACTGCAATTTTTTTTTGGGTGCCGCAGCTAATTAGTGTTAATGTAAAAAATAAAAAAGATAGTTTGATTAAATATTTCATATAAATTCTTTATTACGCAAAGATATAAAACCCGGAAATAAAAATAAGTTAAAAATTTTATAAAAATACTTGCATAAATAAAATCTTACTGCTACTTTTGCACTCCAATTTGACTGAACATTCGGTTAAATTTGGAGAGTTGCCGGAGTGGTTAACGGAGCAGTTTGCTAAACTGTCGACGGGAAACCGTCGCGTGGGTTCGAATCCCACACTCTCCGCTGAAGCATGAGGTAGGAATCTTTTACATAATCGGGGTGTAGCGCAGGTGGTAGCGCATCTGGTTTGGGACCAGAGGGTCGCAGGTTCGAGTCCTGTCACCCCGACAAAATCTCTGCAATAGGGTCGCGTAGCTCAGCTGGATAGAGCATCTGCCTTCTAAGCAGACGGTCAAAGGTTCGAATCCTTTCGCGATCACAGTAATAATATAAAGGCTTTCAGAAGATTGAAAGCCTTTTTTATTTTCTACAAAGTACAACATAAGTACAACAATTTTTCAAAAACTATTTTAGAATAATCGTTTGAGGTATTGAAAATGAATTAAATATGATAAAATTCAGATAAAATTTGTATATTTGAATCAAATCCAATTTTTGTTATCTTTGAAAAATGGATTTGAAAGAAAAAAATAAGTATAAAAAAGAGTTCAAAGAAGCATTGGACAAGTTTACAGACAAACTTGAAGAATATGTTTCGACTGAAAATGGAGATTGGTCTGTAAAAGGATTTATTGACGTTTATAAAAATATTTATACTATTTCGTCTGACACAAAAATCGTCTCCAAAATTCTTGAAATCCATATTTTTCCACAAATTCTACAGTTTGCGGAGGAAAACGATTATAACATAATTTTGACTGAACATCAAAATTATTATCCCGATTTAACTTTCATTCATAAAAAGAAAGAAGATGTGAAATTTGCCGTTGATTTAAAAACAACATATAGAAAGAAAAGTGGTATTTCAAGTTTTACACTTGGAAGTCACGGAAGTTATTTTAAAGAAAGAGATAAGAAGAAAAATATTCAGTTTCCTTATAGTCAATATTTAGGACATTATTGTTTAGGGGTTATTTACACGAGAACAGATATGTCAGAAGACGCTTCAGAAACTGAAATTTATCAAGTTCAAGAACTTCAAGAAAAATACGGAAGTACCAAACAAAAAGTTGGAGAAAGAGAAGTTACAACAGTTAATAACTTAAAATCTATCACTTCTGTAATAAAAGATTTTGACTTTTTCGCTGCCGAAAAATGGAAAATAGCAAGTGATAAACAAGGTTCCGGAAACACAGCTAACATCGGTTCAACTTTAAGTATTGAAGATTTAAGAGATGAAAACGGAATCTTTAGTCAATTAGGTGAAGAATGGTTTGATGAATATTGGATAAATTATGGTTCTACCACAATGGTTAAGGATGGGAAAACTGCTAAAGTAGCCAGTTTAAAAGACTTTTTAGAATTTAAAGGTCGTATGGATTTGTGGGACAAAATTGTAACAAGAACTTCTAAAACCTCAAGAAAATGAAAGTATTTGTTCCACCCATAAAAAGTCAAGGTATTAAAACTAAGCTCGTTCCTTGGATTAAAGATTTAATTGCCATTGCAGACCAAAAAGGTAAATGGATTGAGCCTTTTTTGGGAACAGGAGTTGTAGCGTTTAATTCTGGTTATAAAAAAGCAATACTGAATGACACAAATCCACATATTATCAATTTCTATAAAAGTGTTCAAGCGAAAGAGATTACAGCTCCTTTAATGAAACAACATCTTGAAATTGAGGGAAAACTATTGAGTAAAGCTGAAAATAATGGATATGAACATTATTTGAAAGTTCGTTCACGATTTAATAACGGAGAATTTTCTCCACTTGATTTTATTTTTCTTTCAAGAGCTGGTTTTAACGGAATGATGCGTTTTAACAACAAAGGTCATTGGAATATTCCGTTCTGTAAAAAACCAGATAGATTTGCACAAGCATATATAACGAAAATCACTAATCAAGCCTTGACAATTTCACAAATTATCCAACCTGAACCTGATTGGACTTTTCATAACAAATCGTTTGCTGAAATCATTCCTTTAGCGGCAGAAAACGATATAATTTATTGTGATCCCCCTTATTACGGAAGACATGTTGATTATTATAATGGCTGGACAGAAGAAGATGAAGAATTATTATTCACTCTATTATCTGAAACAAAGGCAAAATTCATTCTCTCAACTTGGCATCATAATGATTGGAGAGAAAACGATATGATAAATAAGTTTTGGAATAAATTTAATATTCTTACCAAAGATCATTTTTATCATAATGGAGGAAACATTGAAAATAGGAGAACCGTTGTTGAAGCGTTGATATGCAATTTTGATGTTTCTAATATAGAACAGCATAATCACGGACAAAAAGAAAAGCTGAAAACAAAACAATTGAAATTTGATGAGCTTTTATGAAAGTCTATGCCATCTATAATATTAATATTAGTTTTTCAAAAAAAGGATAAAAATCAAATTATGTTATATATCAGGATATTTCAATAAAATGAGAAAAGGAAACATATTTTTATTATTGATAGGGTGTTTTTTGATAATTTCATGTCAAAAAACAAAAACAGGAGGGAAAACAAATCCGGATACTCTTTTTGCTACAGATACCCTCTATCTCAAGGAAAACACCGTTCTTTTATTTTATCCCCGTAACCGAACGATTGATTCTTTAAAAAACAAACATGGCGATGATTTTTATACAGTTGCCGATGACGCGAATTTTTATAGTGCCGAGATAATAAAATCTTTAGATTCTTTAAAAGTTCCGTATCGTAATATCAGCGATTCCATTAAAATAATTATAAAAAATCCCCAGGGGCAGAAAAAGGAAGTAAAAAACACCAATAAGGATTGGTATTGGTATGTGGTAACGTATGATGTAAAAACAGATAATTATACTGTTTCCAGCATAGTGGATGAGGATAAGTACAAAAACATACATCTGGGCAAGTAACATTAGAAGAATAACGTATAGTATTGTGAATAAATTCAATATAGGGTTTTAATTATACAAAAGATCTTATAACAGAAATTTAAAAAAGAAAATAAT
>JAVBRH010000005.1:0-5118 GCA_031548225.1 Apibacter sp. | reverse complement strand
GTTCCAAATCCATGAGCGGAACCTTCAAACGGATTTCCGGAATTATCATAATAATATTGTCCTCCCGCACTTCCTTGCTGCTGTTTAGCCTGTTCAAACTGTTCTGCATGCTTCCAGTTTTCTCCGTACTGGTCGTATTTTTTTCTTTTTTCAGGATCGCTCAATACTTCATTCGCCTCATTGACCTGCTGAAACTTAACATGTGCTTCTTTATCATTGGGGTTTAAATCCGGGTGATATTTCCGGGCTAACTTCCTGTACGCCTTTTTTATATCGTCCTGCGAAGCATTCTTATCCAATCCTAAAACTTTATAGTAATCGATAAATGCCATATCTTTTTTTCTTTTTTACCGGTTTCAATCTAAAATACTTACATCAATTTTAATGCAAAACTCGAAATAAACAACATTTTGTCAGGATTATTTCTATCGTTTGTAAAGAATATAATCGGTACTTGCCGGATCTATTCCGTTTTCCCTCAGGTTAGAGGCTATCTGCCCGCGGTGATAGGAAGAATGATTGATCACGTGAAACAGTATGTCTTTTACCTGATTTTCAAAGCTATCGCCCTTGCTGTTCGAATACTTTATAACAGAATCAAAGTCGGTTTGGTCTATAATACTCAGGGATAAATCATAATTCCCCTGATTCAGAGCAGGAAGCACCTTAAAATCATTGATCTGCCAGGTTTCAATAGTATGGGCTAAGTTGAGTATCCGGTTGTTCCATATTTTATGAGCATTAATGATATGATTGATTAATCTCAAGGACTTATCCGGAACTGAATCGGGAGTTTCATTTAACAAACGGATGATTTTTAAATTACAATCATAATTGTATTTAAAAACTTCTTTAAAAAATAGTTTCATTTTAAAAGTTTATATTAGGTTAACTTGAGTTCGATATATTAAAAAAGTTACTAGTTTTCAGGAGATTCTTCACTCCGCTTCGCTATGTTCTGAATGGCAACCTTACTCCTTATTCCTAACTTCAATTATCCAGTTATTATCTCATTGGCATATTAGCACATTTACACATTGTCTCATTTGCCGTTAGGTTAAGAACAAATATAATTAAAAATGAAAAAAGACGGATAATTTACCCGTCTTTCTTATAAAGTTTTTTTAGTGTCTAACTTAGTAACTCATGGGGACTTCTATAAGTAATATTCTTGAATTATCTGAAAGTGCTTTTATCTTAACCGTGTCGGTTTCCCGGATTCCCAATCCGTCTCTCAGGGACAATTTCTGTCCTTCCACTTCAAAATCTCCTTCAATAACCATAACATACAGACCATTTCCCGGTTTTTTGACAGAATACTCAATAATCTGATCCTGGTCAAAAGTTCCGGTGTTCAGCCAGGCATCCTGATGTATCCACAATCCTCCGTTATCAGCTTCCGTATCCGGGGAAACAATGGGAATAAGTTGATTTTTAACAGTAAAAAAATCAAAGGATTTTTGGTCATATCGGGGAGAAACACCTCTTCTGTTAGGAAATATCCATATCTGGAAAAAGTTTACCGGTTTGTCGGGAGCTGCATTGTATTCGCTATGAAAAAGTCCGGTTCCGGCGCTCATTACCTGTACTTCTCCTGCCTTAATCACTTCCGTATGTCCCATGCTATCTTTGTGTTCCAGTGCTCCATATAGGGGAATGGTTATGATTTCCATATTATCATGCGGATGAGTTCCGAAACCTTCTCCTCCCAAAACAATATCGTCATTGATAACCCGAAGCGCTCCGAAATTGGTTCGTTCAGGATTATAGTAATTGGCAAAGCTAAAGGTATGATAGGTATCTAACCATCCATGATTTGCATGTCCTCTGCTTCCTGCGGTATAAACTGTTGTTTTCATATTAAAATCTCTTTCCGGCCTGGCCGCTTTAATTTTACTATACAAAACTACTATGCAAAAAGATGATTTCCATTGATCTAGGATAAGAAATGAACACTCATAAAAAAGACCGGCTTTAAATAAAGCCGGTCTTTTAAATTATGATATGTGAATATTACTATTTTCAGACTATTTCCCCCTTTGTCAAGACAAAGGGAAAGAAAACTAAACGCAATCCTGTTATCCCCGCTAAAAGCTATCAGCTATTAAGAGATTCTTCACTCCGCTTCGCTCTGTTCTGAATGACATATTCCCCCGCCCCAAAGTAGCCCTCCTTCGGAGGGTTAGGAGGATTTCCCGACAATGTTTTATTTATCCTATTACTGATAAGATTTGGATTTAGGCTGAGGAGGATAATAAGTAAATACTTTCTGAACCGCTTTGTTAATCAACTCTTCTTTGTTCGAAGTATCACTTACATCTAAACCGTCAGCTATTCCTTCCCAGACCAAAACATTCTTTTTGGAATCTACCAGATGAATGGTCAGTTTTCCTTCCCGGGTAGTGTACACAGTGGTGCTGTTAGGCCATCCACCATATCCCCATCCCCATGGGCCACCCCAATAGCCTCCGGTATTGTCCACATTAACCACTTTTTGTGAAGAAGCCAATACATTTACTATTAAGTCCCCTTCTGCGGTTTCAGTCAGTCCTTTGGCTTGCAATTGTCCTTCTATGGCCCGGACAATACGGTTTTTGTCTATATCATTAAGTTTCAGGTTGTTTATCCCTTCCTTATAAATACTGAATGTCTTATACTGGGAAAAATCTACGGTTTTATCGTAATCATAAGAAGTACTCATCGCACAACTTGTGAGCAATATACATATTCCGGCTAATAACAAAAATTTAAATCTCATAATTAAAAATTTTTAAGTGTATATATTATTAATCTATCCAATACTATACCAAAGTACAGTATGTACTAAAATATTTTATGATAAATTTAATGAAAATTTCCGGTAATACCAATAAAAATCAATAACATAAAAATATATTCATCTATCAATAAAAACTCGTAACTTTGTCATTTATTATGTACTTTTTTAATTAAAGATTATGAGTAGTAAAATCATTGCTATAGATTTTGACGGAACTATTGTGGAAGACAAGTATCCGGAAATAGGAAGACCTATGGTCTTTGCTTTTGAAACAATGAAAAGGCTTCAGGAGAAAGGATACCGTCTGGTTCTCTGGACTTACCGGCATGGAAACAGATTGCAGGAAGCAATAGAGTTTTGCAGGAAAAATGGCATTGAATTTTATGCAGTTAATTCCAGTTTTGAAGGAGAAATTTTTGAGATTGAAGGTCAGAGTAGAAAAATCCATGCAGATTGCTTTATTGATGACCGGAACTTGGGAGGTTTTCCGGGCTGGGGAGAAGTGTATGAAATCATAAGAGAAAAAATAGAATTTACCATTGAAGGAAAAGAAGTAAAGGCTTATTCAAAAAGAAAACATAAAAAAGAAAAAGGCCTTTTGTCAAGAATTTTGGGCGGATGATTAACTTAAAAACAAAGGAAGAAATCGGGTTGATGTACGAAAGTGCACAACTGGTTTCTAAAACACTCGGCATGCTGGCAAAAGAAGTAAAGCCGGGAATAACTACTTTACATTTAGATAAACTGGCAGAAGAATTTATCAGGGATCACGGAGCAATTCCCAGCTTTCTGGGATTGTATGATTTCCCCAATACTCTTTGCATGTCGCCCAATGAACAGGTGGTTCACGGGATTCCCAACAATAAACCTCTGCAAGAAGGAGAAATCATATCCATAGATTGCGGGGCATTGAAGAATGGATTTCATGGAGATCAGGCTTATACTTTTACCGTAGGAGAAGTCTCTCCGGAAATACAAAAAATGATGGAGGTAACCAAACGAAGCCTTTATGCCGGAATTAAGAAATGCAAGTCAGGAAACCGGATAGGAGACATCAGTTTTGCCATACAATTGGTTTGTGAAAATGCCGGATACGGGGTAGTGAGGGAACTGGTAGGGCACGGATTAGGTAAAACCATGCACGAAGACCCGCAGGTTCCGAATTACGGAAGAAAAGGAAGCGGACCAAAAATAGAAGAAGGATTGGTTGTTGCCATAGAGCCCATGATTAATCTGGGAACGTATAAAGTGAAATTCCATAATGACGGGTGGACGGTAACTACACGGGACGGAGAGCCTTCTTGTCATTTTGAACACGATGTTGCGGTGGTGGACGGGCAACCGCGACTGCTTACAACCTATAAATATATTTATGAAGCTCAGGGGATTGTTTCGGATGAGGAAGAAGAATTTTTATATCAACCGTTACATTCCCAGTAGTGAATGAAAAAACTTTTCAAATTTTTTCTTAACCTATTTCCACGTCCCTTATTAATAAAATTCAGTTATGCTTTCGCTCCTGTAATTTCCCTTTTTTACAGGGGATCTAAGTTTACAGATCCGATTGATGGAAAATCCTACCGGAAGTTTCTTCCTTACGGATATGGAAAACCCCGGGAAAACGCATTGGCACCGGGAACTCTTTCTTTGGAAAGACACCGTCTGATGTGGCTCTATCTGCAACGGGATACAGATTTTTTCACAGCTCCGCTGAAAGTATTAAGCATTGCTCCCGAACAATGTTTTCTGAAAAGATTTAAAAACCTCAAAAACCTGGATTATATCACAGCAGATCTCTACTCTCCGATTGTGGATGTAAAAGCGGATATTCTGGATCTTCCTTTTCAGGATAATGAGTTTGATGTGATTTTCTGCAATCATGTACTGGAACATATTGAAGATGATGCCAAAGCCATGTCGGAACTATACCGGGTAATGAAACCCGGAGGCTGGGGAATTTTTCAGGTTCCGATGAGATATAGCCTGGAAAAGACTTATGAAGATTTCACCATAACTGATAAGGAAGAACGGAAAAAACATTTCGGGCAATACGATCATGTACGCTGGTACGGACTGGATTATTTCGACCGTCTGGCAAAAGCAGGATTTCAGGTGGAACAGGTGAAATATTATGAAACTTTGCCTAAGGTAGAAATGGAACGTTATGCTCTTTCTAAAAATGAAATTCTTCCGGTGGTGAGGAAAGTATGAAAAACTTTAAACTACAGTTATAATGAATATTCTTTTAGATAGAAGTAGAATAAAAAGGGATTTGTTGGATTTTACAATACGTGGAGTTGATAAGTTCCTTAAAGAAAATCATGATTTAGTATTTTATG
>JAVBRH010000003.1:0-4156 GCA_031548225.1 Apibacter sp. | reverse complement strand
ATGCGGAAAAACTAAGAGAAGAAAAATACTCCTTCTCAGAAGAAGAATTGAAACCCTATTTTCCATTGAATCAGGTATTGGAAGCAGCTTTTGATGCAGCTAACAAACTTTACGGACTGACTTTCGAACAAAGGAATGATATTCAAAAATATCACCCGGAAGTTACGGTTTATGAAGTTTTTAAAGATTCCAAACATCAGGCTCTCCTTTATACGGATTTTTTCCCGAGAGAAGGAAAACGGGCCGGTGCCTGGATGACTTCTTACAGAGACCAGTACAAAACCGTAAATGAGAATGTGAGGCCACATATATCCATTGTCTGCAATTTTTCCCGACCTGATGGGGAAATCCCTTCATTGCTTACTTTTAATGAAGTGACCACTCTGTTTCATGAATTCGGACATGCACTGCATGGAATCATGTCAAATACCACCTACGAATCTTTATCGGGGACTAATGTATATTGGGATTTCGTAGAGCTACCTTCTCAGTTTATGGAAAATTACTGTTACGAAAAGGATTTTTTGAAAACGTTTGCCCGGCATTACAAAACGGGAGAAGTTTTAAGTGAAGAGAAAATTGACAAAATCGTAGCTTCCGCTAATTTTATGCAGGGCTATCAGACATTACGACAAATCGGTTTCGGACTGCTTGACCTGGCTTATCATTCCAATAAACTGAAATCGAAAGATTCTATTGAGAACTTTGAGAAAAAACAAGTCAGCCCAACCCAATTATATCCTGTTATGGAAAAGACTTCGCTCAGCGCCTCTTTCTCCCATATCTTCCAGGGTGGATATGCCGCCGGATATTACTCGTATAAATGGGCAGAAGTTCTGGATGCAGATGCTTTCAGTTTCTTTAAAGAAAATGGAATTTTTAATAAAGAAACGGCAGAAAAATTTGAAACCTTATTAAGTAAAGGAGGTACAGAAGACCCTATGGAACTTTATATTGCATTCAGAGGAAGAAAACCTCAGCCGGAAGCCTTATTAGAAAGAGCGGGATTGATAACAACAGTCAATAAATAAGATAAATCGGAGTTGTAGCTTTATTTACAACTCCAACTTTAATTGTTTTTATCTCAGGATACCCAATGTTTTTTCAACATCTCAAACAGAGTGAAATTTTTATATGTAATATATTGGCGGGTAACTGCTCCTAAACTTTCATTGAACCAAGCTACTCCCGGAATCATAGAACCTTCAAAATCCAAAATTTTATCAGTATTGGAAAACTCTTTTATTATCTGATTGATTAAAAACAGAAGAGATCCTTTAAACTCATTTTTCTTTATCCGGGCTGTGATAAGTATAATAATACGATTTTGAGATTCCAAAGTCCAGAGAAATACCGATTTTTTCCCTGTTTTATTTATTACAGTATATTGCTTAACTAAATTTCTTTTATTTAATTCAGACAAATGTTTTTTTACTATTATAAACTGATCTTGTGAAAAATAAAAAAAGATATTTTCTTTTTGCAAATATTCCAAATCGGTACTATGAAAACCTTTCACACTATGTAAATCCTGTATTTCCTTTTTTTTGAGCAGTTCTTTCTTATCTTTTTTGAAATTTTTTCCAATAGTTTCATAAGACTGATTTAAATATAGAATCTGATTGTTTCTTTTCTCCTGAACAGAAGGGAAATATCCCGTATTTTTTTCATTGAAATTATAACTTCTTACTCTGTATTTTTTTAAACAAGAAAAGAAAAGAGTAAAATCTTCCTGTGAAATCGTTTCCGGGTAGAAAATTCCTAATTGCTGGCATAAAACAGGTTGACAAACAAATTTCATCCCCCATTTTTTCTGGTAGGGAATAGGCATGACTGCCTCATAATCATTTAAGACCAGTATATCATATCCTTCCGGGGAAACGATAGACAAATACCCTAATTCCGCATAAATCCGGTAATTTACCGCTTGCTTCAAACAAGCAGTATATTTGTCCTTATTAATATTTTTATGGGAAAATTTTCTAATCATTTCCTATTAAAATTAATTTCTCATAAAGCTGCTCCCATCCCTCCCATTCTCCATAGCCGGAGATACTGTCATTATGGAAAACAGAAATAAAAGTTCCATCCACTTTTTTTACAGAATCCACCAGTTCCAAAATAACTCTTTCCGCTTCTTCCTTAGACAGTTTCATATAGTTTTTCAAAGTAACATCCATAACACAAAAAGGATAAACAGTAAGAGTCGTAACCTTGTTTTTAGTTAAATCAAACCATTGAAAAGGAGTGCAGGTTCCGGAACGAAACCCTATATGATCCTGAAAACCCATAGAATAATCCTCTTTAATACCTATACTCAACAAATTCGTATAAGTTTCAGGAAACTTCAATTTAATGAAATGCTGACGGGACCGGATAATACTTTTACTGACTATTTTCTCCAATTCTGTTTTTTCCTTTTCCAGGATTTCGAACCGGAAATTCGAACCATAACTCGGATGAAGTCCCAATGTATTCAAGGAATCTTTATCCAGTTCCTTTATGAGTTTTTGATAGTTTTTATTATCAGGACTGTGATTAGTATCCCATCGTCCGGCCTTCCCAAAAGAAATAAAATAAAGAGAAGGTATTTGTAAATGCTGAACATAGGGATAAATATAATACGGATCCGGTTGGATGCCCAAAAGAATATTCATTTGATTTAAAGCCTCTTTTACCTTTAACGTTGTTATTTTTTTGACAAATGACAAAAGATTTCTTTTCCATGATCTATTTTTATACAACCAGGCATGATCAATATCTATAGTATTGATAAACCGAAATCTACGATCTTTTTTTTCTACTGCAGGAAAGTCATTTTTCAATTGTTCATAAATCCGGTAAGCAAACTCATCAATCCAAGGGTGGGTTACATCTATCTTATCTTTTAAGGCCGAAACCTGCCAGGAAAATCTTTCATGTTGATCTTTTTTAAACGGAAGGTATTCCTCATATCTTGTAAGCAGGTAAAAACATACGGCAAATGGATCTTTTATTAATTCATTTATCTCCTGTTCTTTAATATCATTTTCAAACAACAAACGGGAGGGGAAAAAATGAGGCTCTTTTCCCATTGCCTGTATTGAATAAGATAGTTTGGGGGTTGTCTGTTCTTGAAAAAATTGAGGAGAATCTGTAAACTGAACCGGGATTCCCAAAACCTGTTCAAAAATGAAAGAGAAAGTATATTCTATTCGTTCATTTATTTCAGCAACATAGATGAGAAGCATCTGCGATTATTTTTATAAAATTACAAAATTCCTTCGTCGGCAAAACTAAAATACGAAGTTTGTGTAATAATCAGATGATCAATCAGGTTAATATTAAGTAGTTTTCCTCCCTCTTTAATCTCCTGGGTTATTTCCAAATCGGCATTACTGGGCTGAGGATTTCCGGAAGGATGATTATGGGAAATAATCAGGGAAACACAGTTCAGTTCAAGAGCATGTTTAAAAATCAACCGGGAATCTACTACAGTTCCGGTTATTCCTCCCTGAGAAATTTTCTCTTTACTTAAACCCTGATTCGACTGGCTTAAAAATAAAACCCAAAATTCTTCAAATGTATGGTCTCCGATAATCGGATGCAGAATATCAAAAGCATCTTTCGATGAAACAATCTTTTCTTTTTTTAATGCTTCCTGCAAGGATTTTCTTCTGCCTATTTCCAATGAAGTGGTAATCTCTATGGCTTTTACTTTTCCTATGCCGTTAAATTTACACAAATCAGAAATGGATAGCCTGGCCAACTCGTTCCAGTTATTATCCACAGAGGCTAAAATCCTTTGTGCCAAGCGTACACTGCTTTCATTCTTAGATCCGCTCCCTATAATGATTGCCAGAAGTTCCGCATCAGATAAAGAGTTTTTTCCTTTTAATAAAAGTTTTTCTCTCGGGCGCTCATCTTCTGCCAATGATTTTATATTCATGCCCCTGCTTAACTTTGAATGTCCTTTTGTAAATATAAAATGGCTGCCGAAGAAGGAGAAGTATCGTTCATAGATTGTCTGATAACTTCTTCCTGTAAGTCTTTTGCAGAAGCATTTTCTCCTACAGCTTTAGCCGCTTCCTTTACAAGCAGCTGAGTGGCATTTTTTGCAGAAAAAATGATTTTCCAGGTTTCCGGATTAATATATATCTGTTGCGCCAGATTGTGC
>JAVBRH010000034.1:0-4618 GCA_031548225.1 Apibacter sp. | reverse complement strand
ATAATTTGAAAAAGAGCTTAGAAAACTAATAAAACTATTTTAGTTTTATTAGTTTTCTAAATAACTTATTTGCTATTTTTGATTAGAAAATAAAATTAATTAAAAAAGAAAATGGATCAGGAGATCTATCAATTGCTTTATTATTATAAAGATGAAGAAGATGGCACAGAGGGGTATGATTTATCTGAAGTACAATTATTGGATATTGATAAAGAAAGAGCTGAAAAACTAATAAAGTTATTAGATAATGAAAATTTATTTATTGCATATCAATCCATGTTAATACTAATAGCATGGGGATATAATGAAGGATTTTCCAAATTCGATCAGTTCATTCTTGAGAGGTGGGATATAAAAGAAAAATTTTCTCCTAACCGCATTAACGGAGAAGATAATGTTTATGATGAATTTAGTTATGCATTTTTAATATCAACATACAATACTATTTCTCAGGCTCAATTGTTTCCTTATTTCGTTAAGATTTTGGATTTATATGGAATTAGTTTCTTTGAAAGCAAGTTAAAAAGTGTTTTGTTGAAACTGGAAATTTTATCTCCGTTATTGTCAGATACTATTGAAAAGGGAATGATATCTGCTATAGACAATAAACGGTATTACCAGGCAAGCCAGCTTTTACCAGTTGTTTCTAAGTATAATAGACTTTTACTAAACAAATTTGAAAAGATATTTAAAGATTTGGAAGACACAGATAAAAGGATTAAATTTAACCTGGATGAAGTAAAACAATAATCAAAAAATATACTAATTCTATATGTCAGTAGGTTTACAAACAGGTCCTATATTTTTCAGAATAGGTACAGGCAGTTTCTTACATTGTTTTTTTTCCACCATTGCAGGTAATTTGGAAAATTCGGATTGGGGAAGTAAGTTTCCCTGTTTAATGAAAGAACTTTATTATAAGGAGCTATTACCGGAAAATATTGAAAAAGCCCAGGCTGAACTGGAGGTTATTCATACCGCTTTTCAATCCTTCTCTCCGGATAAAGTCATTTGGGATATAGAGGATCTGAATCAGCAGCCTCCCTGGGGGAATAATATAGCCGCAGAAATCACGGATCTTTCGAATTATTTTCATACCAGCGATGGGAAAAATTTATTTGATGTTTTTAATAAAGCCTTAGATACAGCCAAGCAGATCAATAAAAATATTATAATAAGAAGTTTTTGATTTCTTAAATTAAACTAGACTGGAACCAAGTTTATTATTAAATAAAATTAGTAAAGAAGAAAAATTTTACAGAGAAAATAAAGATTCAGCATGGCAAAAGATATAGACGTTAAATTATTAAGAGAAATGTTGTTTTCCTCAAAAGTAGGAGAGAAACGGAAAGCGATAAAATTAATTGCTCAAAATAAGTTGCACGAATTTAACGAAGATATTTTTAATTTTCTTCAAAATACTATTAATGAGAATAAGTTTTGGGAATCTCATGTACAGATCATTGATTATTTAGGATATATAAAGTTTAAACCTTTAATCAGTATTTTAGAAAGTATCTGTAATAGCAATGAACCTCATAGTATGGTAACAATGGTTTCATCCCGTGCTTTATGTCGTATAAAAAGAACTAATGATAATGATGTTTCAGAAGTAATGAAATTATTATCTTATGGCAATTTTTCCGTTATTAACGGGGCATTAAAATCTTTAGGACAAGATAAAATTATTCCTTCAAAAAATGAAATAAAAATAATTATAGAAAATGTAAACAAGATTGAAGCTAAACAAGAAAAAGGATATGCTGATATCAGAGTTGGTCTGGCATTAGCTTGTGCTGGTTGGGAAAAAACAAGTTTAGTAATGGGCTTTTTAAATAATTGTATAGAAAGTAATTATTCTCCTTTACAAAAAGTTGCCTCAAATTCTATAAAAGGAAAGTATACAAATATTGATTAATCCTAATATATATTTTACGATTTTAATTCCTCACATTTGTTGATTTTCTTTCATTGAAATTGGATCGAATAGGCTTTCCTGTTTTTTAATTTCTTATTCACGTTATGAAATTATCTTTTTCCTCTGGAAACGACTTCTACAATAATCCCTTCTCCCAAAGGTTTTTCAGCTTCACTAAAAATAAATGTTATTCCTTGTTTAAAATCATTTCCTAAATATTTTTCATTTACAAAAATAATTTCAACAATTGCTGAATCTCCAGGAAAGAATCTATCTCTATCTAACAGTACTATACTTCCAGATGTTTTTGTTTCTTTAATAAATGAAAATAATGGCCTATATCCACTTATGAAAGGAGTTTTCCTGCCATCTTATATATAATTTAATTTCAGCTTTTATTTTAATCATCTCAAATTTACATTACTTCTTAAAATTTACTAAATGACTTAGAGTATAAAACAGTTGAGCAAATGCCGCACAAATATCAGAAGCAAAAAAGACAACGAATTAATAATCAATTCATTGTCTTTTAAAAAGTGGAGCTGATGGGAGAATTCAATCCACTCTGTTTTATGAAGTTATATTATCAGGTCACCTTTTGTTCTCAGCCTGTAATATACTGGTTTGAACTGTTTTAAAGCCTGATGATTATCTACATCCGTATAAACACAAATTTAGTTTAAAACAAAGAAATATCCTATTTTTTACTTCTAATTTTGTGTGTTAGTTTGCTTTTTAGCACATGGATCGATTTTATAAGTTTATTTTCAGACGAAAAAAATCAAGAATTTGTATTCAGAATTAGAAAAAAGACCAAATTTTTCTTCCACCTATTCAAAACATGAGGTTTTTAATTCAAAAATTGTTGCATTAATGTAACAAAAACTTGAATATATATTAAAAATTCATAGAAATTATTTTTATAGAATATAGAATGTCAGATGATTATCGTTATATGCAATAAATTATTTTAAAATAATACAATAATATATATAAAATAAAATTAGAATTACTATTTTTGAAGGCAGGAACATAAACTAATTACTATGAAGAAATTTTATCCTTTTCCTTTCAGGATATTTTTATCACTTCTTTTTTACAGCTTACAACTATATTCTCAGGACTTACAATGGCAAAAAGCCTTGGGGGGCAAACAAGGGGATTACCTGTTCGATATGCAGCCTACTCCCGATTACGGCTTTATTTTAGCCGGAAGTTCTGTTTCTACAGCATCCGGAGTTAAAGAAGAAGAAAACAAAGGAAGCTTGGATTATTACCTGTGGAAGATGAACGAACAGGGTCATGAAGAATGGCAAAAAACCTTAGGAGGCGATAAATCTGATTTTCTCTACAGTATAGGACTTACTCAGGACGGAGGTTATATTCTGGGAGGAAGTTCCTATTCCGGTATATCAGGAGATAAAAAAGATTCCTGCCGGGGGCAGGACGATTTCTGGATTATCAAACTTAATGCCCGTGGAGAACAGGAATGGCAGAAAACCATCGGAGGCGCGGGTTCTGACAAATTGTTATCTGTTCAACAAACTGCGGATTTAGGATATATCGTAGGCGGAAGCTCCGATTCTCCCATATCTTTTGAAAAGACTGAAAACAACCGGGGTTCTCTGGACTTTTGGGTTCTAAAATTAGATAAAACCGGAAAAATCCTCTGGCAAAGAACTTTGGGAGGAAAATACTACGATCTGCTCCGAAGTATTAAAGAAATTCCGGAAGGATATATATTAGCAGGCTATTCCAATTCCCCCAAGAGTGAAGACAAATCCGAGGACAATATAGGAGAAGGAGATTACTGGCTGGTAAAACTTGACAGAAATGGAAATACTCTGTGGGAAAAAACTATCGGAGGCAAGGAAGACGATGAACTCACGGATATGATCGTAACCCGGGACGGAGGCTATCTGCTAGCGGGAAGCTCCGCTTCCCCTCAAGAAGGAATGAAAACCGCACCTAATGGAGAAGGCTCTGATATCTGGATAGTAAAAACAGACAACAATGGAAATATAGGCTGGCAGCAAACTATAGATTTAGGAAAGACTGATGCCGTAAGCAAGATAATCGAAGATAAAAAAGATGAGGCAATTATGGTAGCTGGCAATGCACTTAGTATTAATAAGAAAGGAGAACAGGAGAGCGATTATGTTGCCACTAAACTATCGGATAAAGGAGAAATGCTCTGGAAAAAGAAAATAGGAGGAGATAAAAAAGACTTGCTTCAATCCGCTGTAGAAACACGAGACGGTTCCCTTATCCTGGCAGGAACCTCCAATTCAGGAAAATCCCATGATAAAACCGTGGAAAGCCGTGGACAAACCGATTTTTGGATAGTGAAACTCACTGAAAATAGTAGTAATACAGAAGGTATAAGACCTAAAGACGTGGAAATCTATCCCAATCCTACCGAGAGGTTTGTCAATGTCATCATTCATGGAGAACTTACCGGAAAAGAACAAATCGCTGTTTACGATATGACTGGAAAACAACTTCAGCAAACCAGAGTGAAATACTCTACCACTCCAATTGACTTATCTGGATACCAACCGGGGGTATATGTTTTTCGTATCACTCTTCCTAATGGAAAATTGGAAACGATTAAAATACTGAAAAATAATAATCAGTAAAAAACAGAGTATTTTAAACTCTTGCTTTACTAAACTAACTAGAGATAAAAAAATTCAAAAA
>JAVBRH010000115.1:0-4212 GCA_031548225.1 Apibacter sp. | reverse complement strand
ATCTCCTCCAATATATCTTCTATGTTATTCCCGTGAACAAATCCGATGAAACTGGACCATTTAAAATTCTCATAAGTCAGTGGGGAATTTACCAACTCTCCTGCCTGATAATTTTCCAGTAATGCCTGCCGGAAAGTTTCCGAACAAAACTGAAGAAAACTTTTTTGTTTTTCCCTCCCCCAGCCTGATACTTCCAATGACCAGTCTGTAATTTCCCTTAAAAAAACAGGCTTTTTAGGCGCCATAACCGCTGCCCGGTTCCACCGGATAAAATATTGTTCAAATTCTTCCTGAACTGTGATATTTTTAACCAGATTACAAGCCAGATTCCAGTCTCCTTCAGCCTTATCTGCTATTTGCCTCGCCTGCTCATAGTCTGCAGAAAATTTCGACTGTAATCCTTCTATGATTTTTTCGTCTTCAATACGGTTAACAGTTATTTTCTGACACCGGGACAATATGGTAGAGAGTATCTTATTTTCGTCTTCAGCCAGTAATAAAAATAAAGTTTTAGCCGGAGGTTCCTCCAAAATTTTCAGTAACTTATTGGCAGCTTCCGTACGCATGGTTTCAGCCATCCAGATAATCTGAACTTTAAACCCTCCCTCAAAACTTTTTAAGTTCAACTGTCCAATAATGTGTTCCATTTCCTTTACCGAAATAAAACCTTGTTTTTTATCCTCCCCCAAAAATTCATACCATTGATTAATATCCTGATACGAACTTTCCATAACGAACTCACGAAAGTGTTTAATATAATCGGAACTGACTGCCTCCAGCTTTTCGGCTGAACTATTGATAGTAGGGAAAGAAAGATGTAAATCGGGGTGTTGTAATTGATCGGCCTGTTTATAACAAGTTTCAGACATTTCACAAATGACCTGAGAAGCATAAGCCAGTGCCAGTGCCAGAGTGCCATACCCCATTTTTCCCACAAAAAGTTGTGCATGGCTGATTCTGTTTTCCTCAATGGAAATCTGTAATTGTTTTTTTAATAAATCCTGACCGATAATTTCCTCCCATTTCATAAAAACAAAGATAAAAATATTATTCATTTACTAAAAAATCATAGATAAAGTAGTTCCGCAAAAGTTGACCGGAATTTTGTACCTTTGATATTCCCAAGGATAATCTCTTTCTTTTTAATTTATGAATCAACAAACCCAAATACAATGCCCGAACTGCGGGACTGAAATAGATGTAAACGACCTGCTTAAACATCAGTTGGAGGAGTCCATTAAAAAAGAATATCAGGATAAGCTTCTTTCCTCACAAAAGGATATTCAGGAAAAAATAACCCTGCTGGAAAAAGAGAAAGAGGAGTTTGAAACTAAAAAAAAGAAAGAAAATGAGATTTTCCAGGAAAGACTGGCTAAAATAACAAAGGAAAAAACCCAGGAGCTGGAAATCTCTTTAAAAAAGAGATTGGAAGAAGAAAACAAGGAACGTATTTCTCTTTACGAAAAGGAATTGACTGAAAAATCGGAAAAACTCCGGGAAATGAATAAACTGGAGGCGAAAATTTTCAAACTTAACAGGGAAAAAGAAGAAATGCGTACTGCCATTGAAACGGAAACGGAAAAAAAACTTACCGAAACACTGGCTTTGGAAAAAGAAAAGATACGTAAGCAGGAAGACGAAAAGAATGAGCTTAAAATCAAGGACCTTCTGAAACAACTGGAAGACCAGAAACGCCTGACGGAAGAAATGAAACGCAAACAGGAACTGGGCTCTGTACAGCTTCAGGGAGAAGTTCAGGAACTGGCTATTGAAGAATGGCTGGCCCAGAATTTTCCTCTGGATACCATAGGGGAAATCAAAAAAGGTGCCCGCGGGGCAGACTGCCTGCAAATTGTGAATACAAGGGAAACTCAAAATTGCGGCTCTATTTATTACGAAAGTAAAAGAACTAAAGATTTTCAGCCCTCATGGATAGAAAAATTCAAAAATGACATCCGGGAAAAGAAAGCCGACATCGGAGTTCTGGTAACGGAAGTTATGCCTCAGGATATGAGCCGGATGGGAATGAAAGACGGCATCTGGATCTGCACCTTTGAAGAATTTAAAGGATTGAGTGCGGTATTACGGTATTCTGTAATTCAATTCAGCCGCATTTTAAAGTCTCAAGAAAACAAAGGAGATAAAATGGAAATGCTGTATGACTTTCTTACGGGAAATGAATTTAGGCTGAGAGTGGAAGGAATTGTGGAGGGATTTTCCCAGATGCAGGAAGATTTGGCAAGGGAAAAACGGCTTATGATGAAAAGCTGGGCACAACGGGAAAAACAGATCGATAAGGTAATTGAAAACACGATTTCCATGTATGGCTCCATTAAAGGAATCGCAGGAAATGCCATTCAGAACATTAAAGCTCTGGAACTGGATACGGAAAACGAACTGGATTTCGATTAATACCGAGACTGTCTGACACAATAACGGAAAATTGCCTGTATGCCCAGTATATTTCATATCCCGGGCATACAGGCAATTTTTGTATAAAAACCCTTATTTCTTCTCTAATACCAGCACCAGTTTATTAAAATCGGCAGCGGCATTAATTACTTTGGCGAAATCGGTATATTCCTCTACAGAATAGCTTATATCATTGTATACTTCCACATTATGAATTACCAGTGTATTGTTTTGCATCTGATAATCGGTAACAAACTTACAGCCTTCTTTACCGTCTTTCATTACTTTATAGGTATGATTCAGCTGTTCCAGGTTTTTTATGGTATATCCTTCCGGAATTTGAACGGTTATTTTCCGGTCATAAGCATGCGGATATTCCATTTCCACAGGCATTACTCTTTTGTCTTTTTGATACAATTCCACCTGTTTACCGATGGTTTGTCCTACTTTAAACAAAATTTTATCTCCGGCTTTTTCCACAAAATTAGTTCCTTCAAAACCGGCATTTAAAATATACGGTTTTTTGTTAAAAAATTCAACCCCCGTATTTTCCGCCTTAATTTCCACATTTTCTCTCTGTCCGCAGTAATTTTCAACAAGATTTTTTTCGAACTCAGGTATATTACCGACAGGTATCACCTCATATAAACCTTGTAGGGAAAAAGCAGAATATCCGTTAAAAGTAATTTTAGTATTTACCTTAGGTCTCAGAATATTATCCCTGAAATCCACCTTGATATCCATTTCATCATGAGTAAATTCTGCTCCGGGAAGAGGAATAAATTTCACATCATAATCCGCCATTTTCACTCCCCCGAATTCCGTTTCGGATATGAATAAACCATAAGAGTTCATCCATCGGTAAGGAAGATAAGAATACCGGTCTTCCGTTTCTGTAGGGGAAAGATATTTCTTTGTGTCGGGAAAATAGAACGCCAGTTCATCCAAATTGGAATAATTATCGAACTTAGGATCTATAGGTGCTTTATAACGATTGGAAGTTACTACTACATTATTTTTTATTCCCAGGTTATTAAACAACGCAAAGTACAATCTCACCAAACCGTAAGAATTGGTGAATTTATGGTTTAAGGTAGTAAGCACATCCGTTTCCCCTCCGTAATTTTCCAGATACTGGATATTCCTTTTAACGTAATCCTCGACATTAAAAATAGTTTCATCTACGTTATCCGACTTTTTTATGTTTTTAAGAAAGTCCTTAATTTTACTTTCTGCTTTTTTATCAAGTTTTTGGGTATAATCAGGGAAAATGGTGTTAACGTATTCTTTGTAACTGTATAAATTGCTTTTACCTGAATTATAATTATCGGAAAGTTTAAAACTGAATTTTTCTACGTTTGCAATAAAATTGGCATAGGTTTCTTCTTTTAGAGGAGGAACTTCGTCCAATACCAGTTTCTGACTTACCTTACCCGGATATGCTTTATCATCCAGGGAAAAATCAGGCACACCGTTATAGGTTTTTGTTTTAAACCCGAGATGATCCGGATAAATCAACTCATACGAAACATTTTTATACGGATAGTCATCCTGTAGTATAACATTCCTTCCCGACAGGGCCGGAGCAACCTTTTTTATTACCAGTTGTTCTATTACACAGCCTTTTTCCAGTCCTCTCAATGCAAAGTATTTTACTTTTATTCCTGTCTCCTGGTCTTCCATTTCCTTTACATCCTGTTTTTCCATGTCAATGGCTGTCCCGTTGGGCTTTATTACCCTTACTTTCTGGGTTACGACCTCTTCATTGTCGTTGTTCTTCACAGAAATACCAATTTTATT
>JAVBRH010000327.1:0-7148 GCA_031548225.1 Apibacter sp. | reverse complement strand
ATAGAATAAAGAAAGACTAAAACTTGTACAATTATGTTTGAAATTTTTAAAGACAAATCAGGTGCTTTTCGTTTTAGACTAAAAGCAAAGAACGGGCAGATTATCCTTGCGAGTGAAGGATATACCCAAAAGACAAACTGTCAAAAAGGAGTTAGTTCTGTAAAAAGAAATTCAAAAAACGAAGATCGTTTTGAATTAAAACAGTCAACTAACAAAAAGTGGTACTTTAACCTGAAAGCCGGAAACGGACAGATAGTGGGTACCAGTGAACTTTATGACAACGAAGCTAATGCTAAAAATGGTGTAAAATCAGTAATGAACAATGCACCAACAGCAGAAACAGTTGATTTATCTAAATAAGGGATTACCCGAAATTTAGATAAGCATTAGCGTAAAAAAAGAAAACTGTGAAGATAAATCTTCACAGTTTTTTTATTCTTAATAAGTCCGGATTTACCGAAATTATGCTAAAGCAGCTTTTATTCTTCTTACCGCTTCTTTAAGATCTTCTTCTGAAGCAGCATAAGATAATCTAACGCAATTCTTGTCTCCGAAAGAAACCCCTCCCACTGTAGCAACATGGGCTTTTTCCAATAACATCAAAGCAAAATCGTCCGAGTCATTGATTTCATGTCCTTGTATGGTTTTACCAAAATAAGAGGAAACATCAGGGAATATATAAAACGCTCCTGTCGGTTTATTCACTTTAAATCCTGGGATTTCTTTTAACAGATCAAATACCAGGTCTCTTCTGTTTTTAAATCCTTCTATCATGTAATTGATAACAGACGGATCTGCTTCCACAGCAGTTATAGATGCCATCTGGGCAATACAGTTCGCTCCGGAAGTCATTTGTCCCTGTATCTTGTCACAGGCATCAGCCAGCCATAAAGGAGCTCCCATGTACCCAATTCTCCATCCTGTCATGGAATTAGATTTGGACACTCCGTTGATAGTTGCTGTCTGCTCGAATACTTCAGGAAACTGTGCAATACTCTCATGCTTTCCTTCATAGTTTATGTACTCATAAATTTCATCGGAAATAATGATAATATTCGGATGTTTAGCCAGTACTTTAGCTAAAGCATGAAGTTCTTCTTTGGTATAAACCGTTCCGGAAGGGTTGCACGGAGAACTGAATAGAAAAGCTTTTGTCTTAGGCGTAATAGCTTTTTCCAATTGTTCCGGGGTAATTTTGAAGTCGGTATCAATAGTGGTTTCTACTATCACATTTTCACCTCCGGCCAATTTTACCATTTCATAGTAACTCACCCAGTAAGGAGCAGGCACAATCACCTCATCCCCATCGTTTATGATAGAAAGTAAAACATTAATTATGGATTGTTTTCCTCCATTGGAAACAATGATCTGGTTAGGTTTATAATCTAAATTATTATCACGCTTGAATTTATCCGAGATAGCTTTTCTTAATTCTGCATAGCCCGGTACCGGAGTGTATGACTTAACTCCATCCTGAATTGCCTTTATAGCAGAGTTTCTTACAAATTCCGGAATTTCGAAATCAGGCTCTCCCAGAGTTAAACTGATAACATTGATTCCCTGAGCTTTTAAATCCCGAGCTTTATTGGACATCACAAAAGTTTGGGAATAACTAAGACGGTTAATGCGGTCTGATAATAAATTCATTTTAGATTATATTGGTTTAGATTATTTTTGACAGTCAAAAGTACGCCATTTTTCCGAAAAAAAACATATTTTTTGAAGGATTAACATTTTATTTAAACTATTCATAATCAATACGAGTTAAGAGCTTTACTAAATAAAATTTTATACGTACTTTTGTGCTTTTATTTATTTCTTAAAATTGAGAAGAAACAAAAATATTCAAATAACAAACCTTGAGCTTGTTTCGGCAGGGGCTAAAGGGATGGCAATAGGAAAAACAGAGGAAGGAAAGACAGTTATGGTAACTAATGCCATTCCGGGAGATGTAGTGGACGTACAGGTAGTAAAATCTAAAAAGAACTACTTTGAAGCCCGGATTCTCCATTTTTTGAAATATTCAACGGACCGGATAACTCCCCGATGTTCCCATTTCGGTATCTGCGGAGGGTGCAAATGGCAGAATCTTGCTTACGAAAAACAATTAAAATATAAAGAGGAAGAAGTCTATAATAATATTAGAAGGATAGGGAAAATAGAAAGTTTTCATGCCCTTTCCATTTGTCCTTCCGAAGAATTTTACCATTACCGGAATAAGATGGAATATTCTTTTTCCAACGCCCGATGGCTGACATTGGAAGAAATTCAGTCGGAAAAAGAAATAGAAGATAAAAATGCATTGGGATTTCATATTCCCCAGCAATGGAACAAAGTTTTAGACTTGAAAGAATGTTATTTACAGGCAGAGCCGTCCAATAAAATCAGAAATTCTGTTAAAAAGTTTGCTTTGGAGCAAGGTATGGATTTTTATGATTTTAGAGAACGAACTGGCTTTTTACGAACATTAATGATACGCTCCAACTCCAAAAATGAGTTGATGGTTTTAATTCAATTTTTCAGGGAAGAAAAAGAACCAAGAGAAAAGTTGCTTTCTTTTATCCAGAAAGAGTTTCCGGAAGTAAAAACCCTGTTGTATGCCATTAATCCCAAGGGAAATGACAGCATTTATGATCTGGATATTCAAACCTTTTCAGGAGAAGGGTTTTTAATGGAAGAAATGGAAGGATTAAAGTTTAAAATAGGGCCTAAGTCATTTTTCCAGACTAACTACAAACAGGCCGTTAATTTGTATAAAATAGCAAGAGATTTTGCAGAGTTGAAAGGGAATGAAGTGGTCTATGATTTATATACGGGAACGGGAACCATAGCACAGTTTATTTCGAAAAAAGCAAAAAAAGTGATTGGAGTGGAGGCTGTTCCGGAGGCAATTACTGCAGCAGAAGACAACGCAAAAGATAATAACATTCAAAATTGTTGTTTTTATTGTGGAGATATGAAAGATATCTTTACAGATGAGTTTATTAGTCAGAACGGACACCCGGATGTGATTATTACAGATCCGCCAAGGGACGGAATGCATAAAAACGTGGTGGAAACTATTATTCGCATTGCTCCTGAAAAAGTAGTATATATCAGCTGTAACTCTGCCACTCAGGCAAGAGATTTAGAATTGATGAAAGAAAAGTATGAAGTGGTAAAAGTTCAGGCAGTAGATATGTTTCCCCAGACCCATCATGTAGAAAGTGTCGCTTTGTTAAAATTAAAATAAAGTATGTTTCAGAAAAAAATAAATATTCCGTTAATTTTTCTTTTTATATCGGTAATTACCTTTTATTCCTGTGTGGATGATGACATATGCGATAAATCGACTACTCCGAGATTAACCATAGGATTCAAAGATACATCCAATAACTCCTATGTGGTCGACAGCTTGTTTGTTGACCGGGTAAATACGGATGGAACTGTTTCTAAGGAAGGTCTTTTTACAGAAGTGGATAGTGTCAGAATTTCATTAAATGCTATTTCAAATAAAACGGTGTTTTATCTTTACAATAGCAAACTGACACAGGATGCAGATAAAGATATTATAACGGTTAAGTATCAGACAGGTCAAAAGTTTGTATCAAAGGCCTGCGGATTTAAGGTAACTTATAATAATGTGACATATGAGCTGACACAGGCTAAGAATATTAAATCTATAATTCCTAACACTACGGAGATAAACGATGAATCTAAAAACGTATTTATTATTTATTAGTCTTTTCATAGGATTTTTTTCCTATGGACAGACAAAGGCAGTGACAGATTCAATAGTGATAAAAAACAAAAAACAAATTTTTATCGGAGTTGATTTGTTAAATCCTGTAGTTGGTTTTTTTTCCGACCGGAAAAATTATAGCGGATATGTTTCTTATCAGATTAAAAACCGTTGGGTTGCTGTTGCTGAACTGGGTTATGACAAGAATACTTATGATGAGATTGACTGGAACGTGGATGCTAAAGGATTTTATGGGGAAATAGGAATTAATTATATACTAACCAACTACTATGAAAAAACAGGAGAAGGTTTTTATGTAGGGGGAAGATTAGGTTTTTCACCTTATAAACAAACCATAAACCAATATCCTGTCAAAGGAATGGATCCGGAAGGACAAGTACAGACAATAGGAGAAGAATCCTTACCGGAAGGAAGCGTCAGTTCCGGGTGGCTTGAAGCTGTTCTCGGAGCAAAAGTTCAGATAGGAAAAATTCCTCTTTACATTGATTTTATGATCCGTCCGAAAATTCTTATTTATTCTGAAAAACAGGACGACATAGACAATCTGGTTATTCCCGGATATGGAAAAGACAAAGGAGCAGTAAACATTTCTCTCTATTGGGGAATCAGTTATAGAATTTTTTAAAAATTAGAAAACCCAAATAAGTTAAAAATCGGTAAGTTGAACATTAATTGTATTTTTGTAAAAATATTTTAAAATGAATATTACAATAGTAGGTACGGGGTATGTAGGATTAGTATCCGGAACATGTCTGGCAGACTTAGGTCATAGTGTACATTGTGTAGATATAAATAAAGAAAAAGTGCAGATGATGCAAAATGGGCAAGTTCCCATTTATGAACCTCAGCTTGAGGAAGTTTTTCTTAGAAATATAAAAGGGGGAAGATTATCTTTTACTACGGATTTACAGGAAGCAATGAAAGTTTCCCATGTAATCTTCCTGGCGTTGCCAACTCCTCCGGGGGAAGACGGATCAGCAGATTTATCCTATGTTCTGGATGTAGCAGGTCAGATTGGAGAATTAATGACGGAATATACTATTATTGTAAACAAGAGTACTGTACCGGTAGGAACTGCAGATAGAGTGAGAGATTTGGTAAAATCCAAAACTTCCATTCCTTTTGATGTGGTTTCCAATCCTGAGTTTTTACGGGAAGGATATGCCGTAGAAGATTTCATGAATCCGGAACGGGTTATTGTAGGAGCCAGCTCTCAGGAAGCTTTTGAAATCATGGACCGGATTTATCTGCCATTAACCCATGCAGGAGCTAAACTCATAAAAATGGATGAAAAATCCTCGGAATTAACCAAATATGCATCCAATTCTTTTTTAGCAACCAAAATCACATTTATGAATGAAGTTGCCAATTATTGTGAGAGAGTTGGAGCAGATGTAGATAAAGTCCGGTTAGGAATGGGCTCTGATGAAAGAATAGGAAACCGGTTTTTATTTCCGGGAATAGGATACGGAGGAAGCTGTTTTCCTAAAGATGTGAAAGCATTGATAAAAAGCGGGAAAGAAGTGGGGTATAATTTTGAAATTTTAGACGCAGTAGAAGAAATTAATCAAAAACAAAAAACGATTCTGGTTCCTGAAGTGGAAAAGTATTTGGGAACTTTAAAAGATAAACAAATTGCAATCTGGGGATTGGCTTTCAAAGAAAATACGGATGACATTAGAGAGGCTTCTTCCCTGGAAATTATTGAAAAGTTACTGGAAAAAGGAGCAAAGATAAAAGCCTATGATTCCATAGCCGCAAAAAATGTGAAAAAGGTATTGGGAGATAAAATTTCTTATGCGGAAAATATGTACGATTGTGTGGAAGGAGCAGAAGCTTTGATTATTGCAACAGAATGGGGAGAATTCAGGAATCCGCACTTCAGCAAGCTTGAAGAAAAAATGAAAAACAAAGCCATTTTTGACGGCAGAAACCTGTATGATTTGAATGAATTGGCTTCAAACGGATTCTATTATAAAAGCATAGGACGAAAATTGATAATAGGATAAGAAAATGAAAAAAATTATAATTACCGGTGGAGCCGGTTTTATAGGCTCACACGTGGTAAGAAGGTTTGTAATTCAATATCCGGAGTATCAAATTTTAAATCTGGATGCTTTAACTTATGCCGGTAATCTGGAAAATCTGAAAGACATAGAACATTCCCCCAATTATCAGTTTGTTAAAGCGGATATTACAAATGAACAACAAATAAATCAGATATTTAATAATTTTCAACCGGATGGTGTTATTCATTTAGCAGCAGAATCTCATGTAGATCGTTCCATTACTTCTCCTTTGGAATTTGTAAAAACGAATGTAATAGGAACTGTCAACCTTTTGAATGCTGCAAAAAATCTCTGGAAAGACAATTCGGATGGAAAACGTTTCCACCATGTATCTACGGATGAAGTTTATGGAGCCTTAGGAGAAACCGGATTCTTTACAGAGGAAACCCGTTATGATCCACACTCTCCTTATTCAGCTTCCAAAGCATCTTCCGACCATTTTGTACGGGCTTATGCAGACACCTATAATCTACCTGTAATCATTACTAATTGTTCCAATAATTACGGTCCTAATCATTTTCCTGAAAAGCTGATTCCGCTGATTATACATAATATCATCCATCATAAACCTCTTCCTGTTTATGGTGATGGAAAATATACCCGGGATTGGTTATTTGTGATAGATCATGCCTTAGCTATAGATTTGGTTTTTCATAAGGGAAAAAATACAGAAAACTATAACATAGGCGGATTTAATGAATGGAAAAACATAGATCTGGTTCACCTGCTATGTAAATTAATGGATAAAAAATTAGGCAGACCGGAAGGAGAAAGTGCAAAATTAATAACTTTTGTTAAGGATCGTCCCGGACATGATTTACGATATGCCATTGATGCATCAAAAATAAATAAAGAATTGGGATGGAAGCCTTCCGTTACTTTTGAAGAAGGTTTGGAAAAAACTATAGACTGGTATCTGAGCAATCAGGAATGGTTACAACATGTAACCAGCGGTGACTATCAGAAATATTATGAAAAACAATATAACATATAGTGTTAAGTAATTCAATTTATGAGTACGAAAAGAATCTGTATATTATTGTTTTCCGTTTTATTTTTAACTTTTTCCTGTTCTCAAAAAGAAGAAGCTAAAAAAACACCGACAATTGAAGTTTATCAAAAAGACAGTATTTCTTTTAATTTACCTTCAGGATGGAAAGTAAAACAAGATTATACAACCAAAGACGGAAGATTTTTAGAACTGGATAAATATTCCAATTTTAGAGTAGAAAGTACTATGGCGATAGGGATATTGAATGAAAAACAATCTCCAGATTCTATCGTAGCCACTCAGTTGGAAAATATAAGGTTATTTTATCAAAAAATAAACTTTAAAA
>JAVBRH010000205.1:0-2721 GCA_031548225.1 Apibacter sp. | reverse complement strand
TAAATGTTTTGCAAGAGGGGACTTCGTATTCATTTTTGCAAGAGCCTCATATTCCGTTTGTTTTTGCAAATAATTCAGAAAATTCTTGCTTAAATAAAGAAAATGTAGTAACTTGTAGTGAACAGGTTATAAGCATTAATTTCCCTTCTGGGAATGATATTAAAACAAGAACATATCTCAAATTATTTCTCAAACAAGATTTTTTATGAAAAGAATATTTATTATTTGTGGAATTATTTTCCCAACTTGGCTTTTTTCAGAAAATAATTCTTCATTTTCTAATAACCCATTAGGTATTAAAATTGGATTTGGAAATTCTTATTTTTCTTATAAGGATTTAAATTCTTTTTTAACAAATAATGACTATTTTCCTGTAGATGATACGGATAATTCATTTTATTTTTGTCTTGGAGTTGAATTTACTACACAAAAAAGTCCTCTTTCTATTTCATGGACAATTCAAAAAAACATAATGAAAACGGACGGAGATCTTAAGTCATGTATAAATTATACAGGATTTAAAGTTGATCTGTTTTATGATTTTTGCAAAAAAGATAAATGGCTATTAGCTCCTATGATAGGAGCTAGTATTTCAGATGTTAATTTATCTGCAGTGTCAATAAATAAAATCTCAGAACTCACTAAAACAAACGTACAAGAAGGTTTGAGTAAAATAAACCTTTTTTCCATAAATCCTGGCTTTGCCATAAGAAGTTTTTTTTCAATTCAACAACTTTTAGCAAATGTGGGAATTGATTGTTATTATCAGATTGAAATAGGAGATGGAAAATGGAAAGATGGTTCAAATAAAAAGATAGATAATTTTGCAACTTCAAAAATGACCGGATTTGTATTTTGTATAAACTCTACTTTTTATTTTCCTTAGATTCGTTTTGTCCCTCGTTCGGCGATGTTTGTAACGCTCAGTTAGGGTACTAAATATTATGACGAGCTCCCTTTTGACCGGGCAATGATAGATTTCAATAGCAATGGAAAAACTGATTTGCTGGTAATGGATGCTTCTCCGATAAACGAAAAGATTTTAGCGAGCAAGTATGGGAGGTAGTTTCCCGTTTCACCTGGCAATTGCCTCAAACGATAGTAGGCCTCGGTTTTGCGAATATATCCAACTACGCTGGACAAGTGGATAAAGTCGATTATTGGGGCGGAGCGACCGTAACAAGCGGAAAGAACTGGGGAGAAACTGCCGTAACATTGGGTAGTTATATTGTAGGAAACCGGACTATTGCAGCCGATCCGAACAATCCCTTATTCCAGCACGAATACGGACACTATTTGCAGAGTCAGAGTGAAGGCTGGGGTTATCTTTTCACCGTCGGAATCCCAAGCTTGTTGGATACATTTAGTGACAGCGATCATGATTTCCATCCGGTAGAACAGGATGCAAATATGAGAGCGTATATGTATTTTAATGAATCTGTACCGGGATTTTACAAGTCTAAACAAGATATGTATGAAAAATATGGTTGGGATTTTTATCAAAATCCCTTAGAACGAAGATGGAATTATATTGAACCCAAGTATAGATATTACCCTTATCCCTATGGTAGACAAGGGTTGTATACAAAAAGGGGTTCCAGATAATATCAATAACATTACTCTTATAATTAAAAAACTTTATAATATGAAAAACTTAGCAATAATTACAAGTTTATTCTTCCTGTTATCTGCAGGAACCTGTTCTGACAACAACGATGGTCATCATTCTTTTATTTTTAAAAATAATTCCGGAGAAGGTATTTTCCTCCAATACAGTGAGCGTTATCCAGATACTTTATGGCAATGTGATTTAGGATCAGGAGTAATAGATTCAAAAGCAAGTTATACTTTTGAATTACGTGGTTCGTTTGAAAAAGAATTTATCAGATTGCAAAAAAAAGGAATTGATTATATCCAACTAACGATAGTGGACAGCCTCATTTATGAAACACAAAAATGTGATTCTATCCGGGAAAATAATTTAGTATTGAAACGTTATCAATTGAATCTGGAAACGTTAGAACAGAATAATTGGGTAATTACGTATCCATAAATGGAATAAAAGCCGGCAGTTTCCTTGTGAAACTGCCTCAGCTATTCGTAGCGTACTGAAAATGAGAGTTTAGTGCCCGGCGAAGTTCCTAGCCTACAAATGTAAACGAGTTTGTCATAGACAGCGATACTCAAATTACATTCACCACGCCGGCAGGCGCTGCGGGCACTGTAGACGTGTTGCTGGAAAGAAGTTCCGATGGCGCCACGGCCTCGTTGAAGGATGGCTTTACTTATAAAAACACTCACGGATATTTTTAATGCTGATAATACAGAAACAAATATATATTTTAATGCGATTGAAAACATGTTATACGTCAATAATGCCGGAAAGGGAACATTGCAAATCAGACTTGCCGGAACTCCGCTTTGCAAAGAAGCAGAAAAAAGCTTACAAAATTGCGGATGATTATGTTCTATGTTTATTTTCACAAAGCAAGGAGCTTTATTTTAGCACGGGCTGTCCCTATGTCGAGTCAGGAAAAACATGTTTCTCTGTGCCCTTGTATTTTTCAGAGATTCAATTTTTGCGTACCAACTTTACCCAGAGCTATTGATTGATGGTTTGAGATTATGTCAAAACATAAGAATTGGAAAATTTATACGTTTGTTAATGGAATGAGTAATATCTATAAACATGACTCAGTATTTATTTTTTGCACTTGTTAT
>JAVBRH010000100.1:0-5462 GCA_031548225.1 Apibacter sp. | reverse complement strand
GACAGAACTACTCCGATCCGTATTTTTACTACACGATCAGCTACTTCTTCCGTCAGGAACCCGTCTGCTGCTTTTTCCCATTGAAAACACACCTCACTCAAAAAATCATTTCCCTTGGAATCTTCTTCCGTATAAATTTTTTCAGAGGTTTGACTCCCGTAATATCCTGTTGCTGAAGCGGAAATAAAAGAATCTATCTTTATTCCCCGTTTTTTAAGGGTATGTAAAAGTAATCCGGAAGAATCTATCCGGCTGGAAAGTATGAGTTCTTTTCTTTTTTTTGTCCAGGGGCTATCTATAATTCCCGCCCCGGCCAGGTGAATAATATGATTGACTCCCTGTAATGCATTTTCATCTATAGACTGATTTTCTACATTCCATTCAAATTCATTTTCTTTTGTTTTTTTCCGGGTCAGGAAACGAATAGAGTACCGGTCTTTCAGCATCTCAGCCAGTTTTTTTGCTACTTCTCCATTTGATCCGGTAATTAAAACTACTTCTTTCATTTTGTAAGCCTGTTGAATAGTAGAGTAAAAGTACTATTTAATTCGATATAACAATTTGTTTAAACGATTAAACAAGAGATATTTCTTTAAATAACTAAGTAGTAAGATGGAATTTATCCATTTGAGCTCGATATAACTATTTTAAATGTAATAATCTGATTATTAACAACATTCCCTTTTGTCTTGATACAAAAGGGAGAAAAAATCAAGGCTTTGAGCAAATTAGCTTGAAAAACTCAACGAAAAAGCTAAAATATTTGAACTCGCTTCGCTCAAACATAAATATTTTTTAACGCTTTTTCCTCTCGTTTTTCTGACGCATTTGCTCAGAGGCCGGGTTGGAAATCATATTTATAATTTTTATTATTTTATCGAACTCAAGTTATTTAAATGTAGTCATGTGATTATTAGATATATTTTCTTTTTATTCCTGTGTTTTTTCTTTCAATGGTATTATTCTGATAACAATCTGTTTAAACGATTAAACAAAGATATTTCTTTTTTGAAAAACTGAGTTAAAAAAGTGAGTTTACCCATATACGGATTACTTTACACTGGAATCTAAAATCGTAAATATGCAACCTGAAGTCAGAAAAAATTATGGTATATTTGGATAGAAAAATCAGAGTCATGAATATAGAAGAATTCAGGGAGTTTTGCCTGCAACTTCCGGGAGTGACTGAATCGTTTCCGTTTGATGAAGTTACACTGGTATTTAAAGTGATGGGGAAAATGTTTGCCCTTGCAGGATTGGATTGGGAAACTTTCTGCGTGAACCTTAAATGTGAGGAATCTTATGCACTGGAACTAAGAGAACAATACCCGGAAGTACAGCCGGGATATCACATGAATAAGAAATATTGGAATACGGTAAATTTTGAAGGAAATCTTCCTGATAAATTTTTAAAAGAACTGATTAAACTTTCTTATGCTGAAGTTGTCAATAAGTTAACTAAAAGGCAGAAAGCGGAATTACAAAATTTTGGTAAGTAAAGAATCTTGTTATACCTTAGCGTTATGATTATTACTAATTATATGTCCAAAAACATTTCTCCTTTAAGCGGAAATGATACGGTGAAAAAGGCCAAGCAAGAGATGCTGGATCTTAAGCTCACCCATCTCCCTGTGGTAAATAAAGGGAAACTGGCGGGAAATATAAGTCTGGGAATAATCAGAAGTCTACAAAAAGAAGATTTAATAAAAGATCATCTGATAGAACTGGAACAGTTTTTTTTATTTGAAAAGGCTCTTATTTTTGATTCTTTACGTGTTTTCAGTGAGAATGAAACCAATGTAATTCCCATTATCAATGCAAAGGAAAAACTGTTGGGTGTGGTATTGGAAGAGGATGTTGTGGAAGAATTTGCAACCTTTCCGTTTGTTACCGAATTTGGATTTTTCATGACGGTAATAACTCCCATTCAGAAATATTCCATCAGTGAAGTAGCTAATATTGTGGAAAGCAATAACGGCCGGATTTTAGGATTAATGGTTACCAATACGGATGAGGAAACTACCAAGATTTCATTAAAAATAAATGCGGAAAATATCAGTTCCATAGGAGATACATTTGAACGTTTCGGGTATCAGATTTCCAATAAATATTTTGAAGATTCCAAGCAGGAATTATTAAAAGACCGCTTCGACCAGCTTCAGAAATTTATGGAAGTTTAAAAAATTGACAAGAATAATGAAAGTAGGAGTTTATGGACAGGTAGTTAAGGAAGAAGACAAGGAATTGCTCCAGACTTTTTTTCAAAGGCTGGAAGAGAGGGAAATTACTATTCTGGTCTGTGATGCCTATATAGAAGAGCTACATAAAGTAATACAATACAAAAATTCCAATTTTTTACCATTTTCCAAAAAGAAAGGCTTACCCAAAGACACCGATTTGCTATTTACCTTCGGGGGAGACGGAACCATACTTTCCGCCGTTACCTTTATTAAGGACAGCGATATTCCCATTGTAGGGGTTAATACAGGACGACTGGGATTTTTAGCAACTTTACAGAAAACAGAGATATTGAGGGAACTGCCAAGAATATTGGACGGACTTTGCAGTATCAGTGAACGTTCTTTGCTGGAAGTAAGAAGCACCGCTCACAATTTCCCTCCTTATGCGATCAATGAAGCCGCGGTAATGCGTAAGGAAACTACTTCCATGATAACGGTAGATACTTTTGTGAATGATGTTTTCCTGAATACTTTCTGGGCAGATGGGTTGATTATTTCTACGCCTACGGGCTCCACAGGTTATTCTCTGAGTTGCGGAGGACCTATTATGTATCCTAAGGCGGATATTTTTGCTATTACTCCGATTTCTCCGCACAATCTGAATGTAAGGCCTTTAATCTTAAAAGATGATGTTACCATCCGGTTAAAGATCCGTACCCGTTCTCATAAATATTCTCTTTCGTTAGATTCCCGGTACAATACTATGGATGAAAATGACGAGGTAGTGATAAAAAAGGCGGATTTTAAAATAAAAATCGTCAAGTATAAAAATTACTCCTACTTTGAAAATCTCCGGGATAAACTCAACTGGGGATTCGACTCAAGAAATTGATAATACCCTTGTAATATATTGTATTTCAATAAATAACAAAATTTTTGTTTATAAGTTCTTAATATCTTTTCGGCTTTTCCCGAATCCAAGGGACTAAATATCTCTAATTTTATTTTCATAAAAAACAGGTGAAAAATAGGATTTTAATTAAAAAGCAGAACACTTTTAATTAAACGGTAACCAATACAAAATGAAGCTTATATCCTTCAGCTATATTGTAGCTTAGTTACACTTTATTTTTTACAATTAAAATGTTAGAAAATAAAAAATAGGGAATTATGTCAATATTTGATAAAAGAATTAATTACAAGCCTTTTGAATACCCTGAGATACTCCAGTTTACAGAAGCTATTAACAGGGCTTTCTGGGTACATTCAGAGGTAGATTTTACAGCAGATGTACAGGATTTTCATTCCCATTTGGAAGAAAGAGAAAGAAATGCCATTAAGAATAGTTTACTGGCCATTGCACAAATAGAAGTAGCCGTAAAAACTTTTTGGGGAAATCTTTATCTCCATTTCCCCAAACCTGAATTTAACGGATTGGGAAGTACTTTTGCGGAATGTGAATTTCGTCATTCTGAGGCCTATTCCCGTTTATTGGAGGTGTTGGGCTATAACAACGAATTTGGAAAACTATTGGAAATTCCGGTTATCAAGGAAAGAGTGGAATATCTGGATAATGCCCTGAAACACGCAAAATCCAATGACCGGAAAAAATATGTGATTTCCCTGATTTTATTTACTATCCTTATTGAAAATGTTTCCCTGTTCAGTCAGTTTGCCATTATACTTTCTTTTACCCGATTTAGAGGCTTAATGAAAAATGTAAGCAATATTATCGGCTGGACATCAGTTGACGAACAGGTACATGCCAATTCGGGAATTTATCTGGTAAATAAAATCAAAGAAGAATTTCCTGACTATTTTGATAAGGACATGATTAGTCATATCAGGGAAACAGTGGAACATTCCATTCAGATAGAAGAAAAAATTCTGGATTGGATCTTCGAATCTGGAGAAGTCAACACCATACAGAAAGAAGATCTGCTCAATTTCATGAAATTCAGAGTAGATGAAAGTCTGTTACAGATAGGGATAGAGCAGTTATATTATGTTTCAGCAGAACAATACAAGCCTATGGCCTGGTTTGAGGAAGAAGTCTTTGCAAACAGTCTGGATGACTTCTTTGCCAAACGTCCGACAGAGTATACCAAACATGATAAGAGTATAACCGCAGATGATTTATTTTAAATGGGAAATTTTCATTTAATTAAGGCTTGTTTTCTGTATCTGGATTTTTCCGCTTCCATTGAAAGAGAGATTTTAACCAATCTGGAGAACCGGCCCCGGCATTTTGAAATTTTGGAAGAATTACAGGAAAGAATATCATCGTATCTGGAAAATTTTGAAATGACGGAATTTTATGAAATGCCGTTTGTCGATGCAGAAGGGAGAGATAACGGATATTTTCTGAGAAAGATGGCAGTACATAAAGAATCCTGATTAAAAGGAAAATTAGAATTAATGGTTAAAAGAATAGATTAAGACAATAAATATGAACGAAAAACTTTGGTGGAAAAACTCGGAGAGCGAGCAGATTTTAAATAGAGGATACCTGTTAAAAGGAGAAACGGTGGAAGGCGCTATTGACCGGATTACTACAGCGGCAGCACACAGGTTGTACAAACCGGAACTCAAAGAGGCTTTTCAGGAGATGATAGAGAGAGGATGGATGAGCTTAAGTTCACCTATTTGGGCAAATATGGGAACACAAAGAGGTTTACCGATTTCCTGTTTTAATGTTCATGTTTCCGATAATATAGAAGGAATCACTCATAAATTGGGAGAAGTAATTATGCAAACCAAGATAGGAGGGGGAACATCCGGTTACTTCGGCGGTTTAAGAGAAAGAGGATCAGCAGTTTCGGATAATGGAAAAAGCAGCGGGGCAGTAAGTTTTATGAAACTTTTTGATACTGCAATGGATACCATATCACAAGGAGGGGTGAGGAGAGGAGCATTTGCTGCTTATCTCGACATAGATCACCCTGATATAGAAGAGTTTCTGACTATTAAAGATATTGGAAATCCGATTCAGAATTTATTTTTCGGAGTTTGTGTTCCCGATTACTGGATGCAGGAAATGGTTGACGGAGATGTAGATAAAAGAAAAATATGGGCTAAAGTATTAGAAAGCCGTCAGCAAAAGGGATTACCTTATATTTTCTTCTCAGACAATGTGAATAAAAACAAACCCCAGGTATATAAAGACCACGGTTTGGTAATCCATTCTTCCAATCTCTGCTCAGAAATCATGCTTCCTTCAACTGTAGAAGAATCCTTTATCTGTTGTTTATCTTCCATGAACCTGGAACTATACGAAGAATG
>JAVBRH010000256.1:0-11330 GCA_031548225.1 Apibacter sp. | reverse complement strand
AAAGGGTTAAAAAAGTCGTTGCAATAGCTGCTGTTCCTGAAGAAGTCACTACTGCTCCTATCCCGCCTTCTATCGCTGCAAGCCTCTGCTCCAGCACATCATTGGTAGGATTGTTCAGACGGGTATAAATATATCCCCCTTCCGTAAGGGCAAATCTTCCTGCAGCCTGTTCCGCATCTTTAAAGACATAAGAAGAAGTCTGATGAATAGGAACCGCCTGGGAACCCTCATTTCTGGAAGCATCGTAACCGCTATGTAAAGCAGCTGTTTCAAATTTTAGTGTACTCATAATAAATCACTGGTTTTTAATGTTTTATATTTCAATTCTTATTTTATTATATATAAAAAAGCCTCTACTTTTATATAGCAGAGGCTTTTTTGATTTATATCTTATATTCAAGATTTACACAATAGCATCCCCTGCGGAAACTTTCCACATACAACACATGATACTATTGGCCTTTCTTAAATTCATTATCTTATTTTAATAAATATTTTCCAAAGTTGAAAATAAAATTTATATTTTCCAAATAAAATTGAAAAAATTTATTTTATAAAAATTTTTAAACTGCATACTCCAATACTTTGTTAATGTTTTAATTTATCCGGTCAAAAGTAACAACTCCCATATTGAAATAGATTTAGAATCCTTTTTTTACAAGTTCAGATTAAAATAACACCCTTTTTTCAGCTTAATTTTAAAAAAAATTTTCTATTTTTGTAAAATTAGAAACATCTAACAATTGAGTAAGAAATCTCTACAAGAAGTACACGAATCCGTAAATATTGACAGCTCTAAAAAGTGGAGAAGGGTCTTTGCTTTTTTTGGGCCTGCTTACTTAGTCGCCGTAGGTTATATGGATCCCGGCAACTGGGCTACGGATATTGCCGGGGGTAGCAAATTCGGCTACACTCTTATCTGGGTGCTTCTTATGAGTAACCTTATGGCTCTGCTTCTTCAATCCCTGAGTGCCCGGCTGGGAATTGTCAGAGGATTGGATCTGGCTCAGACCAACCGGGAATATTATCCGAAATGGATGAACTACATTCTTTATGGTTTTGCAGAAATTGCCATTGCTGCTACAGATCTGGCAGAAGTTCTGGGAATGGCTATCGGATTACAGCTTCTTTTCGGACTGGATTTGATCTGGGGGGTATGGATTGCTGCTTTAGACACTTTATTATTACTGGTTTTGCAACGGTTCGGTATCCGGAAAATGGAAGCGTTTATTATTGCTCTTATCAGCATTATCGGAGGGTGCTTTCTTGTAGAAATGTTTTTAGTAAAACCGGATTTAATAGAAATTTCCAAAGGATTTAAACCCTCTATTCCTAATAATGAGGCTTTATACATCGCCATTGGAATTATAGGTGCTACGGTAATGCCTCATAATCTATACCTGCATTCTGCATTGGTTCAGACAAGAAAAATAAAACGGGATTTCCAGTCCATTAAAAAAGCTATAAAATATAACTTCTTTGATAGTTTAATCGCTCTCAATCTCGCTTTTTTCGTAAATGCTGCCATACTGATTCTTGCAGCCTCCGCTTTTCACAAAGGTGGATATTATGAAATTGTAGGGTTGCATGATGCTCATAAAATGCTTTCCCATCTTCTGGGAGATCTTGCTCCTGCTCTTTTTGCCATCGCTTTAATTGCTGCAGGACAAAGTTCTACCATTACCGGAACTCTGGCCGGACAAATCGTAATGGAAGGCTATCTGCATTTTAGAATGAATCCTGCTTTAAGACGATTATTAACCCGTCTGCTTGCTGTAATTCCGGCAGTTATCGTTATCAGCATACTGGGAGATGAATCTGTGGACGAAATGCTTATCTTTAGCCAGGTATTGCTGAGTATGCAGTTAGGATTTGCCATAATTCCTCTTATTCATTTTGTAAGTGATAAAGAGAAAATGAAAGAATTCGCAATTAAACTTCCGGTAAAAACCCTGGCCTGGATTATTTGTATTATCATTGTTATCTTGAATATCAAGCTGATCTATGATGAAGAAGTTTCAATTTTCGAAAACCCTGCGACCACCATCGGAGTCAAAATTCTTTTAGGTTGTATCTCTACAGGAATGCTGTTGTTCCTGCTCACTATTGTTTTTTATCCCTGGATTATGAAAACCCGGAAACTAAGTTTCAATATCCATGATTTACCGGTTCAAAAAAACATTAAAAAGATAAAAGACTTCCAAACTATCGGTGTAGCACTGGACTTCAGCGATGGAGACAACCGGGTATTAAATTATATTCCCCTTATTGCCAAAAAAGACTCCTCCATTATCCTATTCCATGTTACAGAAAGTGCTTCCGCCAATTATTATGGTGAAATGGCAGATGACTACGAAGTAAAATTTGACCAGAAAAAGTTAAATGAGTATAAGGAATTTCTTTACAAAGAAGGATATACACACATTGATACCCAGTTAGGGTTTGGAAATCCTTCCACAAGCCTGCCCGAACTGATTAAGGAAAGTAAAATCGATCTGTTACTGATGGCTAAACACGGGCATAAGGGACTGGCCGATTTCATATTCGGAGCAACAGCCAATAAATTACGGCATAAAACAAATATTCCTATTCTGGTGGTTTAACCTAAATAACAATCCTCCCACCCCCTCCTTCGGGGGGTTGGGAGGATTGTCTTATTGACACATTAAATCATCACCTTATCCTTTAGCCTTTTCTTCTCTTATCCCTTGCAATCCTTTTGTCCATAACACCAACTCTTTCAACATGGTTGCAGCCGCTTTTTCCGAAATCTCTCCCGGCTGAAATTTTCCGGTTTTATCATTAAAATATTTATTGAAAAATGGAAAATTAACCGCTTCCAATAAAGGAACTATTTTCATAGCCGAAAGACTGGTTGTCAAATCATGGGCAGAACGGGTTCCTCCTGAAACTCCTCCATAACTTACGATCCCTGCCGGTTTATATTCCCACTCCCGGGCCAGATAATCCAAGGCGTTTTTCAAAGGTGCAGGATAACTGTGATTATATTCTGCTACAACAAAAATAAAAGCATCCGCTTCTTCTATAATCCGGCTCCATTTTTCGGTATGCCCATATTCATATTTTCCCGCTCTCGGATGATTCGGTTCCGTGCTAAGCGGTAAATCTATTCCTCCTAAATCAATTACTTCCACCGAAAAACTACCGTTTTTGATGACTTGTTCCTCTGTCCATTCAGCTATAAAAGGTCCTTGTCTTCCTTCTCTTACTGAGGATGATATAATTTTAAGTTTATACATAATCGTTGTTTATTTAAATTTAAGCAAAATTCAGCAATTTCGGATAGAAAATACTTATCCTAAGTCAACTTTTCACCATTATTGAATACAATATTTAGTACCTTAGTACCTTTAAAAGTTTGATCATTATGAGTCCTGCAAAAATTTCATCTTTCTTATTGATTTTCATTCTTTCTTTCACCTTATTGAATTGTAATTCCGAGGCAAAAGAAAGCAAGGCAAGTCATAATCCGGATAGCCGAAACAAATCTCAAAAAAACATAAAAGATTACAATACTGAAACCAAAACCATTCACGTTTTAGTTTCTCTATGCGATAACAAATATCAGGGGATCGTTCCCGTTCCTCCAAAAATCGGAAATGGCCAGGATCCTGACCAAAATCTCTACTGGGGAACGAGTTACGGAATCCGGACTTACTTTAAAAAAAGCAAGGAATGGAAATTCTTAAAATCCGAAAAACTGGACTCCTTCAAAATGGAACGCATTATTTTTCAACACGCTACTAAAAGTAATTATTATCTCGTTGCTGATGCCTATAATGGTAAGAACATTAAACAATGTACTCAGGATTTCTTTTATAGCTGTTCCGGGTCACTTAAAGACACTCTGAAGATAAATAACACTTCTATCGGGATTTATGGGAATTCCTGTTTAGTTTCATACATAGGTCATGACGGATTGATGGATTTCCAGTTATCCGAATCCTATAATAATACGGATGGAAAAACCAGGGATTGTATTATTCTGGCCTGCTTCAGTAAGAAGTATTTTGGCCCGCATTTAAAAAGCACCTTAGCCAATCCTTTAGTATGGACTTCGCATCTGATGGCTCCAGAGGCTTATACCCTGCACGACGCCTTAACCGGATATATAAATGGTGAATCTGCTGAAAAAATAAGATCCCGTGCTGCTCTGGCTTATTCCAAATATCAAAAATGCAGTGAAAAAGCCGCAAGAAATCTTCTGGTAACTGGCTGGTAATTTCTTATTTTTGTTCCTTATAATTAATATGAGGATATTTATTCACACAAGTATTATACTTTTAGTTCTATTCAGTATAACTGTAGAAACCTTTATATATGTGGATACTTCCTTGCCTCTCCATAATTACCCTTCCGGAAAACTCAGCCGTCTTATCTATTATTACAGCTATTTCACAGTATTATCCAACATAACCCTGGCAATAAGCTCCCTGCTTCTGCTGTTCCAACCCAACCGGAATAATCCGGGATTCAAAATTTTACGTTTAGACGGATTAATTTGTATTATTATCACCTCTGTTGTTTACAATCTGGTCTTACGTCAAAACCATCCTTTAAAAGGAATGATGACACTGACCAATGAACTTCTTCATGTAGTAATCCCTTTTTTAGGAATAGTAGGCTGGCTCCTTTATGGCCCTCGCCCGGGAATTAACCGAAAAATCATTATCTTAGCCATTCTTCCTCCTTTTATCTATGTAGTTTACATTTTTATCCGTGGAAAATTCACAGGAATATATCCTTACCCTTTTATGGATGCCGGAAGAATCGGACTTTCCCAGGCCCTTATTAATACAAGCCTGATAATGGTTATTTTCATCGGTTTTGAGTTTCTTTTATTTCTCATAGACCGAAAACTATCCAAAAGAAAAAACCGGATCTGAAAACCTCCCTAGAATCTCAGACAATTATTAGATATATTTCCTTTTTTATCAAGAAAAAAGGAAATATATCTAATAATCAATTGATTATACTGAACTTACGTTATTTTAAAAAAATTTAATAGTATTTACAATAAAAAATACCTCTCTCAACTCTTTGTCCATCATAACAATAACTAAGATTTATTTAATCATAAACATTATTTATAATAATTTTAAATAACATAGTAAAAATAGCATGATATTTGTCATATAATTTAAACGACACTAATTAATTTTATTCAAAGAATGACATTAACTTAGGTTAGAATGGAACATTTAAGAGTGGTAAGTTACTAAAGGGACCCTTAAGCAAATGCATAAGGGTTCTTTTTTATAATAAATCAATGTTTATTCGCCAATTGCCCGCAGGCGGCATCAATATCTTCACCCCTGCTTTTTCGAATCTTTACTACAATACCGTTTTTTTCCAGACTGCTGACATAATTTTCAATAACCGGGTCTGCAGCCTGAAGATATTCTCCGTCATCTATGGAATTATACTGGATTATATTGACTTTGGAAGGAACTTTTCTGCAAAACCGGATCAAAGCATCTATATCTTCTTTCCGGTCGTTAATCCCTTTCCATACTATATATTCAAAGGTAATTCTGCTTTTAGTCTGAGCATACCAATATTGAAGCGCTTCCATAATCCCGGTTAAAGGAAATTTTTCACTGAAAGGCATCAGTTGGTTTCTTTTCTCTTCAATAGCAGAATGCAGAGATAAAGCCAGTTTAACTTTTAAATTTTCATCTGCCAGTTTCATAATCATTTTAGGAATACCTGAAGTGGAAACCGTAATCCTCCGGGAGGACATTCCCAGGCCTTTATTTTCCGTTATTTTCTGAATGGCTTTAATAACCTCCGGATAATTCAGCAAAGGCTCTCCCATTCCCATAAAAACAATATTGGAGAGAGGTTTTTGATAATATTCCCGGCTTTGTTTGTCAATTAAAACCACCTGATCCACAATCTCGGCAGAAGTAAGATTTCTCATACGGGTAAGCCTTGCTGTGGCACAAAATGTACAATCCAGACTACACCCTACCTGAGAAGAAATACAGGCAGTCGTTCTTTTAGAAGCAGGAATCATTACGGATTCTACTATATTCCCGTCATGAAGCCTTACCGCATTTTTAACGGTCCCGTCTTTGGAACGCTGCATAACATGAACTTCAGCAGGATTAATAATAAAATGATTTTCCAGTTTTTCCCTTAAAGCTTTGGAAAGGTTGGTCATATCCGAAAGAGAATGGGAATTTTTATTCCAGAGCCAGTCGTAAACCTGTCTGGCACGGAAAGGCTTTTCTCCTATGGAGGAAAAATAAGCCTCAAGTTCTTCTAAACTTAAGGCCCGGATATCTTTTTTATTTTTGTCCAAAATTTTTGAATTATTCCAGATGTAAGTATAAAAACTGTAATTTACTTTTTACTTGTACATCCTTTCTTCCATTAAATAATCAACATCGCATCCCCATACGAATAAAACCGGTATCCTTCCTTTATCGCTTCTTTATATGCCTTCATAATCAGATCATATCCGGCAAAAGCGGCTATCATCATCATTAATGTTGACTTAGGCGTATGGAAATTGGTAATCATAGCATCTGCAATACCAAAATCATAAGGAGGAAAGATAAATTTATTAGTCCATCCGTCATATGTATTTAACCGCTTGTTTGCGGAAACGGAAGTTTCAATCGCTCTCATGGAAGTAGTACCTACTGCACACACCCGGTGTTTGTTTTCAATAGCGTTATTTACAATCTGACAGGTTTTTTCACCTATGGAAATCTGTTCGCTCTCCATTTTATGTTTGGAAAGGTCTTCCACCTCCACCGGAGCAAAAGTTCCCAGTCCCACATGAAGAGTAACTTCAGCAAACTCAATTCCTTTTATCTCCAGTCTTTTCAACAAATGTCTGGAAAAATGCAATCCGGCAGTCGGAGCCGCCACAGCACCTTCTTCTTTAGCATAAATCGTCTGATACCGTTCTGCATCTTCTGCATCCGGTTTTCTTTTAATATATTTAGGAAGCGGGGTTTCACCCAATTCCTTTAATTTTCTTCGAAATTCTTCATAAGAACCGTCAAATAAAAACCGTAAAGTCCTTCCTCTGGAAGTTGTATTATCCACCACTTCAGCAACCAGACTGTCATCATCGGTAAAAAACAATTTATTACCGATACGTATTTTTCTGGCAGGATCTACCAGTACATCCCAAATCCTGGACTCGGCATCCAGCTCCCTTAATAAGAAAACTTCAATCTGAGCTCCTGTTTTTTCTTTATTTCCATACAAACGTGCCGGAAAAACTTTAGTATTATTCAGGATAAAAACATCTCCCTCATCAAAATAATCAATTACATCTTTAAATACCTTATGCTCAATTTCTCCCGTTTTTTTATGCAGTACCATAAGTCTTGCCTCATCTCTGTTCTCAGAAGGCCTTTCCGCCAGTAATTCAGGAGGTAATTTAAAATCAAAATCCGAAGTTTTCATTATTTTTTTCTATTTAAGTTTGCAAATATACAATAACCCTACCCCCAAAGTCAAGTACTATAAAAATATAAGATCAAAACACCCTGAAATTTTTCAAATATATTTTGGCAAATCTTTTGTTTTATAGTAATTTTGAGAATAAAACTAAAAGAACATGATAAATAAAATACTGAAAATGAATAGATTTTTCCTAATAACATTAGGATTGTCACTTATGTACAATTGCGGCACCAGCAAAAAAGCTCTTGATATGAGTATACCTGAGCCAATGTTAACAGACCCAGGAGAGAAAGCTATTCCTACTGTAATGCAAACGGTTTACCTCACAAAGGATCAAATCGATTCATCTGTAAAATGGAAACTAAGCAAAATGAACGGAGTAGAAGCAGGTAGCATTTTTGATAAAATTCCTACATTAAGCTTTGATACGGTTGAATCAAGAGTACAGGGAACTTCCGGCTGCAACCGGTTCAGCGGCCCTTACCAACTAACGGGAGGTGAGAGCTTTACCGTTTCCAAAGTAGTAACTACCCGGATGGCTTGTTCCAATAAAAATGATGAGCCCGGCTTTCTAAGTGCTTTGCAAAATACCGCATTTTCAAAAATAGAGGGAAACTCATTACTTTTCCTGGATAAAGATGAAAATGTTATTTTAGAATTTACAAAAGAATAAGTTTTAAAAAAGATACTAAAAACTTATCCTATAAAATTATACTTGGTTTTACCATAAAAAAGATTAGAAAGATTATTCTAATCTTTTTTATTTTATGAGGATAAAGCTAATTTTCTCACTCATTTTCAACTGCTCAAAATCAATTTTACTTTTTTGTTTATTCCTTTAAATAGCCGTAGCTTTGTCTTTCCCCAACGAATAATTCCTAATCTATGAAAAGGATACGTGTGTTTATAAGCAGTGTACAATTAGAGTTTTCAGAGGAAAGGCAGCTTCTTTTCGATTACCTGACAACAGATGCCCTGCTTGGCCGGTTTTTCGAACCTTTTATCTTTGAAAATCTTCCGGCTGTCAACGATTCGGCAAATTCCGTTTATCTTAATGAAGTCGAGTTATGCGATTTATATCTGGGGCTTTTTGGAAAAGAATACGGATATGAAGATTCTGAAGGAATATCCCCTACTGAAAGGGAGTTTGACCATGCAGGACTTCATCATAAAACAAGGTTGATATTTTTAACGGATCATAAAAATTCGGAAAGGCATACCAAAGAAATCGCCCTGATAAAAAAAGCGGAACAAGCTGTAGTTCGAAAAAAGTTTTCTTCCATCCATGATTTAAAATCATCCGTTTATGCTTCCTTAGTCCGGTACCTTGAAGAAAAAGAATATATACGCACCGTTCCTTTTGATACAACCTTAAATGCAAAGGCAACCATTCAAGACCTCGACAAGGAAAAGATCAGCTCATTCGTTGCCCTGGCTAAAGAAAAACGAGGATTTCCCTTATCTGTAAAATCCTCTCCTGAAACAATCCTTACTCATCTGAATTTATTGCAGGAATCACGTGTAACTAATGCTGCCATTTTATTATTCGGAAAACAGCCTCAACGGTTTTTCATCTCTTCGGAAGTAAAATGTGCACACTTTCACGGAGCGGAAATAACCAAACCCATTCCTTCCTATCAGGTCTATAAAGGAGATGTTTTTCAACTGGTTGACCAGGCAGTGGACTTTGTGCTTTCCAAAATTGACGTATCCGTAGGCACTCGGGATGAAAGCGTACAAGTTCCGGTAAATTACGAACTTCCGCGCGCTGCTGTAACTGAAGCCATTGTAAACGCTATTGTTCATCGTGATTATACCAGCAATGGAAGTGTACAGGTAATGCTTTTCAAAGACCGTCTGGAAGTATGGAATCCGGGAAGCCTGCCTTACGGACTGACTCCTGCCAGACTTAAAGGCCCTCATACCTCTATTCCAGCCAATCCGTTATTGGCAGAGCCTATGTACCTGACCGGATATATTGAACGGATGGGAACGGGAACAGGAGATATTATCCGGCTATGTAAAGCTTCCGGCTTAAACGAGCCTGAGTTTATACAGGAAGAAGATTTTAAAACAATCATCTGGAGAAGAGGTGCTGAGAAAGCAGATCCAGTTACCGGACAAGTTACCGGACAAGCTACCGGACAAGCTACCGGACAAGTTAATGAACAGGATTACAGCGAATTATATCTCGTTAAAAGGGTGATACAGGTTATGTCCGGAGAACTTAGACGTTCGGAAATACAGGATGCTCTTGAATTAAAACACCGGGAAAATTTTACAACCAATTACCTGACTCCTGCACTTAAACTCGGATACATTGAAATGACCCGTCCTGATAATCCCAATCATCCTCAGCAACGATACCGCCTGACTGATAAAGGAGCCGAATTAAAGAAACATTTTAAAAACAAGGAATAAGAGATAAGTTATAAGAAAGGAATATTACTTTAAAGTAAGAGCCTGCAAATCATGTAAATCACCGTTAAACACATTAATATCCACAAAATTTTGAGTAACCCCTTTTATAATTCCTTTTTCCGTAAACTGCCAGAACGACCATCCTCCGTATATAGGACTTATCCTGGGATTGTAATTAGCCACCCAGATGGGATAATCACTTAAATCCATATCCGCTATATGATGGATAAAATAAGCATCATTGGAATAAACAATCGGTTTAATTTTATAGTTGTTTTCTACAATCTGAAGCCAGTTGAGCAACCCCTGCTTTAATAGATCCAATGACTGATCCCGGGGTAAATCTTCTACATCAAGGACAGGAGGCAGATCTCCTTTTTCCAATGTAACAGTCCGGATAAAATTTTGTGCCTGATCGGCTGAATTTTTATTTACATCCTAATAATGATAAGCCCCTCTGAGCAGATTCTTTTTCTTAAGATTATTCCAATTTTTGTTAAAAAAAACATCCTGGGCGGAAGCTCCCCGCGTAGCCCTCACAAAAATAAAGGAAATAGGCAGGTCTTTCTTTAAAACTCCCAGACTGTCCCATTTTATATTTCCCTGATGTTCGCTGATATCAATGCCGAAAGGATTTCCCCTGTACTTCTGAATAATGGCTTGTATTTTTTGTACTTCCGTTTCCTTCCGCATCCTTTCCAAATCCATATATCCATATTCCCTTTCCTCAAATTTCTCTTTAATAATGTAATAATACATGACCAGGGTTGTCCGGAAAAAGAAAAGAAGTGCAATAAGGACTACAATACCTGTAATCCAATAATAAAGTTTATAAGAGATCGTGAATTTTTTATCTTTTCGACTTTTCTTTCTCCTTCTTTGAGTAGCCATTCAAAAACTATACAGATTTAGATTTTTTCCAAAATCAATATTAACTTAAATTTAAAAAGGTCTTTACCAGTTTTTCCGCTTTAGTTTTCGCTTTCTCCAGATCATCATTAACAATTACCGCATCAAAATCCTTAGCAAAAGAAAGCTCCTCATCTGCCTTATCAATTCGCATCTTCAACGTTTGCTCATCTTCCGTATTCCGGTTTTTCAATCTTTCGTCCAGTTCCTTCAAAGAAGGTGGGGCGATAAAAACGGACAAAGCCCGGTCTTTAAACTGATTTTTCAAATTCAGTCCGCCTTTCACATCTATATCAAAGATCACATGTTTCCCCTGCGACCACAGTCGTTGTATTTCCGAATGCAGAGTTCCGTAAAATCTTCCTTCATAAACCTCTTCATACTCAATAAATTCATGATCCCGAATCTTGGTTTTAAATTCCTCTTCCGTTAAAAAATAATAATCCTTACCGTCCGTTTCATTTTCCCTTTTGGAACGGGTAGTACAGGAAATAGAAAAAGAAATTTCGGAAATTACGGATAACAAATGTTTCACTATGGTTGTTTTTCCT